>NZ_RZTB01000107.1:0-14672 GCF_003997735.1 Mesorhizobium sp. M7A.F.Ca.MR.148.00.0.0
GCCCAGAATTGCCAGGAGGATACGGTCAGGTTCATCAAGGTGGCCTTCGCGGATGACGTCTCAACCGAGATACCGTGAAACGCGTGCCTTCAGAAGTGCAATCAGCTCCAGATCCATGAATTCATAGTTATCAGGTATATCGAGGCAGATGACACGGGCCTTCTTCAGGCTGGCCTTGAATTTTTTCTGCAGCTTGGTGCGATGCGCCTTTTCCATGACGAAGATGATGTCGGCCCAGGCGACCAATTCATGCGTCAGCGGCGTATTCGCATCGTGGTTTGTCCCCGCCGAGGCGACCTCGATATCCCGGCGCGTTGAAAACACCTGTTCGGCGGTGGGGCTGCGCAAGCGATTCTGGCTGCAGACAAAGAGGACGTTCTTCAAAGGGTCAGCGCGCCAGATCGGCGACCACGGCGTCGAGCACGATCATACCGGCCGCCGTGGCGCGCAGGCGCGAATTGCCGATCGGCGCTACCAGCCCCTCTCCCTGCAGCATCGACAGTCGCGCGCTCGACAGGCCGCGTCCGGAGAACGCTTCGTAGCGGGAGAGGTCGATGCCTTCGGCGAGCCGCAGGCCCATCAGCAGGAATTCGTCGGCCTCTTCCGAACGCGTCAGGATTTCGCCGCCGGTGACGCCGTGGCCCTTGGCCTCGACCAGATTGGCCCAGGTTTCCGGCATCCGCTCGGCGATCGTCACCGTGCGGCGACCATTCTCGACGAAGCGGCCATGCGCGCCCGGCCCGACGCCGACATATTCGCCATAGCGCCAATAGGTGAGGTTGTGCCGGCTCTCGGCACCCGGCCTTGCGTGATTGGAAATCTCGTAAGCCGGCAAACCATGCGCCGATGTAATCTCCTGCGTCAGCGCATAGAGGTCGGCGGCGTGGTCATTGTCGGGAATGATGAATTTCTTCGCCGCATGCAGGGCGTGGAAGGGCGTGCCTTCCTCGATGGTCAGCTGGTAGAGCGACAGATGGTCGGCGGCATGGCCGATCGCCTGTTCCAGCTCCGATGCCCAGGCCTCAGGCGTCTGGCCGGGGCGGGCGTAGATGAGGTCGAAGGACAGCCTTGGGAATATTTCCCGCGCGAGGCCGATGGCGTGCAGGGCCTCTTCGACATTGTGCAGCCGGCCGAGGAAGCGCAAATCCCTGTCATTCAGCGCCTGCACGCCGAGCGACACGCGGTTGACGCCGGCTGCCCGGTAGCCGCGAAAGCGTTCGGCCTCGACCGAGGACGGATTGGCCTCCAGCGTCACCTCGATGCCGTCAGGCACAGTCCAGTTCTTCGCCACGGCGTCCAGAACCCTGGCCACGGTTTCCGGCTTCATCAGCGAGGGCGTGCCGCCGCCGAGAAAAACGCTGGTCACCTCGCGCGGCCCGGTGCGCTCGCGCATCGTCGCCAGTTCGGCCTCGAAGGCGGCGGCAAAGCGCTCCTGGTCGACCGGCTGGTGGCGGACATGGCTGTTGAAGTCGCAATAGGGGCATTTGGCCGCGCAGAATGGCCAGTGGACATAGACGCCGAAGCCGGGCGCCCGGTCGAGCAGCATGCTCATGCCGAGCCCAATCTCGCCTCGGCGAATTTCTGGAAGGCACGCGCGCGGTGCGACAGCGCCGTGGCCTGGCCGGGCTTCCAGCCATGCTTTTCCTCAGCGCTCATTTCGCCGAAGGTTTTCTCGAAGCCATCGGGCAGGAACACAGGATCATAGCCGAAGCCGAGTTCGCCGCGCGGCGGCCAGACCAGCGTGCCCTCGGCCTCGCCGCGATAATATTCGGCCTCGCCGTCGGGAAACGCCAGGCAGATGACGGCGACGAAGCGTCCCTTGCGCTGTTGCGGCAAGGCCGCTCCGACTTCCTGCAGCGCCACTTCGGTGCGTTGCATGGCCATGCCGAAATCTCTGCTGCCATCCGGGGTTTCGGCCCAGTTGGCGGTGTAGACGCCGGGCGCGCCATCAAGCGCGTCGACGCACAGGCCGGAATCGTCCGACAGCGCCGGCAGGCCGGTCGCCTTGGCGGCGGCGAGCGCCTTGATGTAGGCGTTCTCCTCGAAGGTGGTGCCGGTCTCGTCCGGCTCCGGCAGGCCATACTCCTTGGCTGACTTCGCTTCGAAGCCGAACGGCCCCATCAGGTCGGCGAATTCGCGCAGCTTGCCTTCATTGTGGCTGGCGACGACGATCTTCTTGCCATCAAGAGAATGCATCAAAGGCCCCAGATTCGTGGCTCGGCGAATTCGATCGAATTGCCCGAGGGGTCGCGTATATAGATCGAACGGCCGCCCTGCGGCCACTCGAATTCGCTCTCGATGGCGATCTTCTTTGCCTCCAGATGGGCTTTCCAGCCGGCGATTTCATCGGCGGTCGCCGTAAAGCACAGATGACCTTGGCCGACCGCGCCATGCGGCGGCACCGGCAGCCTGGCGTCAGGCGCCGGCGGCACTTTCGTCGCCTCGGCGTTGAAGACGAGCAGCACGCCCGGCCCGCAGCGGAAGAAGAGGTGGCGGCCGTCGACCTTGCCTAGGAGATTGAGGCCGAGGATGTCGGTGTAGAACGTTTCCGCGGCGGTCAGGTCTGTGACGTAGAGGGCCGATTCCAGGATCGCGGAGGGCGTCACGAGGCGCCCCCCTCTGGCCTGCCGGCCCCGGCCCTTCGCTGCCGCTCTGGGCGTTCGTTGTTCGGAAAGCCAAGCAATTGGCTTTCCGTCCGCTTCGCGGACCACGCCTCACCCCCCTCAGGTGGGGAGATTGGCAGCTTCTGCATTGTCGCGCACCCTGCAAAGCCGGAGGTTAGCGAAAGCCGAAATGACATCCGATCTCCCCCCTTGAGGGGGAGATGGCCGGCAGGCCAGAGGGGGGCGCTCAAACTCGACATCGAAAAACTAAGCCACCGCCATCTGCTGCAGACTCACCAACCTCTGGATGCCTTTCTTGGCCAGGCCCATCAAGTCCGCGAACTGCTCCTCGGAGAAAGGCTCGCCCTCGGCGGTGCCCTGGATCTCGACGATGCCACCCTTGCCGGTCATGACGAAATTGGCGTCGGTGCCGGCCGCGGAATCCTCGATGTAATCGAGGTCGATGACCGGCTGGCCGTCATGGATGCCGCAGGAGATCGCCGCGACATGGTCCTTCAGCACCTTGGCGACGCTGGCCATCTGGCGCGCTTCCATCCAGCGCAGGCAGTCATACAGCGCCACCCAGCCGCCGGTGATCGAGGCGGTGCGGGTGCCGCCATCGGCCTGGATGACGTCGCAGTCGACGGTGATCTGCTGCTCGCCCAGCGCCTGCAGGTCGACCACGGCGCGCAGGGAGCGGCCGATCAGCCGCTGGATTTCCAGCGTGCGGCCGCCCTGCTTGCCGGCCGAAGCCTCGCGGCGCATGCGCTCGCCGGTCGAGCGCGGCAGCATGCCGTATTCCGCCGTCACCCAGCCCTTGCCGGAATTGCGCATCCAGCCCGGCACTTTTTCCTCGAGGCTGGCCGTGCACAGGACATGCGTGTCGCCGAACTTCACCAGGCATGAGCCTTCGGCATGCTTGGAGACGCCGCGCTCGAAGGAGATGGCACGCATTTCGTCGAATTGGCGTTTGGAAGGGCGCATTCAGGCTGCTTTCTTGTCATTTTTCGGAATCTTGGCCGGCTTGTAACCGCATGGGACGCGTGGCGCAAAGGAAAATGGCCTGACGATCTGACACAGACACCGGGTGATCCCACAAAGACACCCGGTGATCTCACACAGACACCGGGTTGCGCGGGTGCAGTGTAAGTCTGTATCCTTGGGCCGGAGGTTTTTGGCCGTATGACCAAGGCAGTCGATCCCGCTTCGCAGTCGCCCGCGCTCCAGTCGCTCGACATGCGTTCGCGCGACATCTTTCGGCGCATCGTCGATTCCTATCTCAAGGACGGCGAACCCGTGGGCTCGCGCAGCCTGTCGCGCATCCTGCCGTCTTCGCTGTCCCCGGCCACCATCCGCAACGTCATGAGCGACCTCGAGCATCTCGGCCTGATCTACGCGCCGCACATTTCGGCCGGCCGGCTGCCGACGCAGGCCGGCCTGCGTTTCTTCGTCGATGCCTTCATGGAGCTTGGCGATCTTTCCGACGAGGAGCGCCGCGCCATCGAGGCACAGGTTCGGGCGTCCGGCTCGGGCGCGACGCTGGAACACATGCTGACCGAGGCCAGCCAGATGCTGTCGGGCATGTCGCGCGGCGCCGGCCTGGTGCTGGCCGCCAAGAACGAGGTGGCGCTGAAGCACATCGAATTCATCCAGCTCGAACCGACCAAGGCGCTGGCGGTGCTGGTGTCGCAGAATGGCGACGTCGAAAACCGCGTCGTCGAGCTGCCCGCCGGCATCACCGTCTCGCAACTGCACGAGGCCTCGAATTTCCTCAACGCCCATATACGCGGCCGCACGCTGGCCGAGGCGCGGATCGAGATCGCCCGCATCAAGGAAGAAACCAGGGCCGCGCTCGACACGCTGTCGCAGGACCTGGTCGAGAAGGGGCTGGCGGTGTGGGCCGGCGCCGATAGCGGCCTGCCGGCACGGCTTATCGTGCGCGGGCGCGCCAATCTGCTCGAAAACGTCACCGCCCAGGCCGACATCGAACTGCTGCGCCATCTGTTCGAGGACATGGAGACGCAGGACGGGCTTATCCAGTTGCTCGACCTCGCCGAGGAAGGCTCGGGCGTGCGCATCTTCATCGGCTCGGAAAACAAGCTGTTTTCGCTGTCGGGCTCGTCGCTGGTGGTGGCGCCTTATCGCGACAAGGATGCCCGCGTCGTCGGCGCGCTCGGCGTCATCGGCCCGACCCGGCTGAACTACGCGCGCATCGTCCCAATGGTCGACTATACGGCGCAGCTGATTTCACGCATGCTGCGTTGAGCTGATCCAAGCAAGGAGACGATGATGGCGCTCGAAGAATTCAAGGCCCGGATCAGCCTCCTGCTGGAGGAGATGGTCAACCAGCCGGAAGACCAGCACGAGATCCAGGAGCAGTTGCGCGAAAAACTGCAGGAAATGCGCGCCATGGGCCTGCCGCTGCCGGCCGATCTCGTCGAGTTGGAAAAACGCCTCGATGACGATTTCTACGCCGCCGGGACCTGAAACGGGAAACCGGGAGCTTCCTTCACCTCATCGTGTGCCGTGGAACGATCGACGAAACCGGTCGTTCCTATTTTCACGCCAAACATTGGAGGACCGAATGATGCGTTTTGCCGGCCCCGCACTTTCCGCCGCACTGTTTCTCTCGACCGCTTCATTCGCCCAGCAGGCGGACGAGCCGGTGCTGAAAGGCGCGGACGCCTTCGGTGACTGGCGAGCCGACAAGCCGGGCACACGCCGCCTGATCAGACCGGATGATCTGCCCAAGCCCGATGCCACTCGGTCGACCTCGAACAGCGCCGGCGTTGCGGACATGCCGGCAGATGCGAAGCTGCAACTGCCGCCGGGATTCTCGGCCGAGCTGGTTGCATCGGGCATCGACAATCCACGTGTCGTGCGCGTCGCGCCGAATGGCGACCTGTTCGTCGCCGACAGCAAAGCCAATCAGGTCCGCATCTATCGCCTCGCCGAAGGCAGGGCGAGGCCGGCACAGGACGGCATCTTTGCCGGCAATCTCAACCGGCCCTATGGCATTGCCTTCTATCCGCCGGATGCTGACCCGCAATGGGTCTATGTCGCCAACAGCGACAGCATCGTGCGCTTTGCCTACCGCAATGGCGACCTGAAGGCCTCCGGCGATCCGGAAACCATCGTCGACAACATCCCGGCCAATCATCACTGGACCCGCGACATCGCCTTCTCGCCGGACGGCAAGACGCTTTATCTGTCGGTCGGCTCGGGATCGAATGTCGCCGAGGACATGGGCCAGGAGCCGAAAGGCGGACTCGATGCCTGGGCGAAATCGCAGCCGCTGGGTGCAGCCTGGGGACCCGAAGATGGCCGCGCCGACGTGCTGGCCTTCGATCCCGATGGCAAGAACGGCCGCATCCTTGCCACCGGCCTGCGCAACTGCTCGGGCATGACCGTGCAGCCGGCGACCGGCGCGCTGTGGTGCGTCGTCAACGAACGCGATGCGCTTGGCGACAATGTGCCGCCCGAATACGCAACCGTGGTCAAGGAGGGCGCCTTCTATGGCTGGCCCTGGTACTATATCGGCGACAATGAGGATCCGCGCCACAAGGGTGAGCGCCCCGATCTTGCCGGCAAAACGACCGTTCCCGATGTGCTGATGCAGGCGCATTCGGCTCCGCTCAACATCGCCTTCTACGAAGGGAAGAGCTTTCCGGCCGAATACAAGGGCGATGCTTTCGTCGCTCTGCACGGTTCATGGAACCGCGGCAACCGGACCGGCTACAAGGTGGTGCGATTGCTGTTCAAGGACGGCAAGCCGACCGGCGAATATGAGGATTTCATCACCGGCTTCGTCGTCTCCAACGGCGAGGTCTGGGGCCGGCCGGTCGGTGTGGCGGTGACCATGGATGGCGCGCTGATCGTCAGCGAGGACGGCAACGGTACCATCTGGCGTGTCACCCATGGCGACGGTCGCTCCTGATCTGCTCGGGTAGCGCAGGCCCCCTCACCCGGATTGCCAACCGAATTGCGAAGAGCAATTCGGGACAATCCGACCTCTCCCCGGCGGGTAGAGGAGGTAGGCGGGCCCGTGCCCGTCTCTTCTCCCCTCGGGGAGAAGGTGGCCGCGAAGCGGCCGGATGAGGGGCTTCGTAAGGCGAGGCCCCCGATATCTGGTGCAATAGAATCCGACCCCAGGGAATTCAATCTTGGCCGATCCCATGCGATAAAGCGCTCTGATCTGAGACGAATGCCATGACCCTCACCGGATTCCTCGCCTACAGTGCCGCGCTCGGCATCGCCGCCGCAATTCCCGGTCCCGGTTTCACCGCGCTTGTCGCGCGTGCGCTCGGCTCCGGCTTTCGCTCATCGCTGGCGATGTCGTTTGGCCTGATGGTTGGCGACATCACCTACCTGACCGCCGTGGTGTTGGGCCTCGCCTTCGTCGCGCAGAGTTTCGGCATGGTCTTTCTCGCCATCAAATGGCTCGGCGTCGCCTATCTCGCCTTCCTCGGCTGGCGATTCTGGAACAGCGGCATCACGCCCGAGACCGTCGAAGCCCAAACGGGCAGGGCGGGATTGATGTCGAGCTTTGCCGCCGGCCTGACTGTCACGCTCGGCAATCCGAAGACGATGATCTTCTATCTCGCCATCACGCCGACCATCGTCGACCTGAAAACCATCACGCTGGCAGACTACGGTATCCTCGTCGCGCTGACCGTTGTCGTGCTGTTGGTGGTGCTGGTGCCGTATCTTGCGCTGGCTGCCAAGGCGCGCTGGTTCCTGAAATCTCCGCGCGCGCTCAAGGCGCTGAACCGCACGGCTGCCGGCTTCATGGTCGGTGCCGCTGCAGCGATTGCCGCCCGCCAATAGCGAGCTTTCGGCCAAAGCATTTCGCAAACAAGCCTTTGCGGGAAATGCTTTTCCGAGACGGCACTGTTTTAGACACAGGTCCCACTCGGATATTTTCAATCGACAGTCTATCTTGCGCGGTCCAAGGTCCTATCTTGCCTGCAATTCCACTTGCCTGAAATCCTTACTCGCCTGAAGTTCTGGGAGCGAAACAAATGAAGAAGCCCGCCACATCAGCCCGCGTGCCCGGCCGCGGCCGCGTCTACGATTCCATCACCGACACGATCGGCGATACGCCCCTGGTGCGGCTCGACAAGTTCGCCCGGGAAAAGGGCATCGTCGCCAATCTCATCGCCAAGCTCGAATTCTTCAACCCGATCGCCTCGGTCAAGGACCGCATCGGCGTGGCGATGATCGAGGCGCTGGAGGCGTCGGGCAAGATCTCTCCCGGCAAGACCACGCTGATCGAACCGACGTCGGGCAACACCGGCATTGCGCTTGCCTTCGCCGCTGCCGCCAAGGGCTACAAGCTGATCCTGACGATGCCCGAAACGATGTCGATCGAGCGCCGGAAAATGCTGGCGCTGCTGGGCGCCGAGCTGGTGCTGACAGAAGGCCCGAAAGGTATGAAGGGCGCCATCGCCAAGGCCGACGAACTGGCAGCGACGATCCCCAATGCGATCATCCCGCAGCAGTTCGAGAACCCAGCCAATCCGGAAATCCACCGCACGACGACGGCCGAGGAAATCTGGAACGATACGCAGGGCGAGGTCGATATCTTCGTCGCCGGCATCGGCACCGGCGGCACCATCACCGGCGTCGGCCAGGTGCTGAAGAAGCGCAAGCCCTCCGTGCATGTCGTCGCCGTCGAGCCGGACTCCTCGCCTGTTCTGTCGGGCGGCCAGCCCGGCCCGCACAAGATCCAGGGCATCGGCGCCGGCTTTGCGCCCAAAATCCTCGACACGACGATCTATGACGAGATCGTCAAAGTGTCGAACGAGGATTCCGTGGCCAATGCCCGCCTCGTCGCCCGCCTCGAAGGCGTGCCGGTCGGCATCTCTTCGGGCGCCGCCCTGCAGGCGGCCATCGTCGTCGGCTCGCGGCCGGAGAACAAGGGCAAAAATCTTGTGGTGGTCATCCCGTCCTTCGCCGAGCGTTACCTGTCGACAATCCTGTTCGAGGGGCTGGGATCGTAATCCGACGCTTCTTCGTGACCAAGCTGGCCCGCTGAAAAAACACCCGTGGCCGCCATCAGCGGCTTGAGCGCCACACCGCTTCCGGTTCATATCTCCCCCGGCCCGCTTTGCGCGGGCCGGGGGAGAATTTATGTACAAGCTTTATACCCGTCCCGGCAGCGGCGGCTTCGTGGTCGAGGCGGCGCTGGCGCTGGCCAATGTACCATTTGAGCAGATCGACGTGCCGAAGACCGACCGGCCCGATCCCGCCTTCCTCGACATCAGTCCGTTGAACCAGGTGCCGGTGCTGACCTTGCCCGACGGAAGCTCGATGACCGAATCGGCGGCGATCTGCATCGTGCTTGCCGAGCGCCACCCCGACGCCAATTTGGCGCCGAGAGCAGAAGCGCCTGCCCGCGCGGATTTCCTGCGCTGGATGGCCTTTATGTCGTCTGTGCTCTATTCGGCGGTGCTGCGTTTCTACTACGCATACCGCTACACTGCCGATCCCGAAGGCACCAAGGCGGTCAAGCAGGCGGCCGTGGCCGAGATGGACCGCGGCTTTGCCGTTCTCGATGCCGCGCTCGAAGGCCGTGACTGGCTGGTCGGTGACCGGATGTCGCTGGCCGACATCTATCTGGTCATGCTGGTGGCCTGGTATCCCGACATCGACAGCGCGCGGACGGCATGGCCGAACATCGAACGCCTGTGGGCGCGGCTGCGCGACCATCCGCTGATGAAGACGCTCAACACCTCGCACGAGATGTGGCCGGGCTGAAGCTCAATTTCTGAGCACCGCTCTTTTTCCTTGCAGGAACCGGCGCACCGCCGGGTCGCGCTCGAGGCCGATCGCCCGGTCATAGGCTTCGCAGGCTTGCGGTACCTGACCAAGCCTGGCCAGGAGACCGGCGCGTGCGGCCCAATAGGGCTGGTACTCATCAAGCCGCTTGTCGTCGCCCAGCACGTAAAGAGCCGCCAATCCGGCCACTGCGCCCTCGGCCTCGGCGATCGCCACCGCGCGGTTTATCGCCACCACCGGCGATCCTGCGATCGAAAGCAGCGCGTCGTAGAGTTCCTGGATTGCCACCCAGTCGGTGCGGCCGGTGAGCCTTCGTGCCGCATGCGCGGACTGCACGGCCGCCTCAAGCTGGTAGCGGCCGATGACGCCCTTGGCCGCTGCGTGGGAAAGCAGCGCTTCCGCCTCGTCGATGAGGGCACGGTCCCATAGAAGGCAATCCTGCTCCGCCAACGGCACGAAGTCGCCTTCGGCGCTGCGCCGTGCGGCGCGGCGAGACTCGGCAAACAGCATCAGCGACAACAGGCCCAGTGCCTCCGGTTCCTCCGGCATCAGCGAGGCCACCAGCCGGCCGAGCCAGATGCCTTCGGTCGCCAGGTTGCGGCGCCGCGTTTCGGTGCCGGCCGGATCGGACCAGCCTTCGGCGAAGGCGGCATAGATCGCCTCCAGCACCGCGTCCAGCCTTTCGCCGAGTTCGGCCCGCTCCGGCACGCGGAACGGAATGCCGGTTTCACGGATGCGGCTCTTGGCCCGCACCAGGCGCTGGCCCATGGTTGCGGGCGAGACCAGGAAGGCGGAGGCGATCGTCGCGGCGTCGAACCCCAGCACCGTCTGCAGAATGAGCGGCGAACGCACGCTCGATTCGATCGCCGGATGGGCGCAAGCGAACATCAGCCGCAGCCGATCGTCGGGCAGGTCTTCCTCGGTCATGCGTGCCTCCGCCTCCTGCGCAATCAGCTTGAGATGCTCGCGACCGGCCTCGCTGGTGAGCCGCCGCCGCACCGCATCGACACGGCGCCGCCGCGCCACCGCCAGCAGCCAGGCTTCCGGCTTTTCCGGCACGCCGGTTCGCGGCCAGCGCTCGAGGGCGGCGGCAAAGGCATCGGCCAGCGCGTCCTCGGCGGCGGCCACGTCGCGCGTGCGCGCAGCGAGCCAGGCGACCAGCTTGCCGTAGCTCTGCCGGGCGGCAGCCTCGGCGGCCGCCCGGGCGGTCTCGGAGCGACTGTCCATCACATCGTCATTTCTCAGACAGGTACTCGGTCAGTTCCCAGATCGGCCGCAGCTCGACAGTGCCGGCGCTGGCCGCCGGGCAGCGCGCCGCCCAGGCGATCGCTGCGTCGGCATCCGCGGCCTCGATCATGTAGAAGCCTGCAAGCTGCTCCTTGGTGTCAGCATAGGGGCCGTCGAGGACGTTGGTCTTGCCACCAGCCACCCTAACCGAGGTGGTCGCCTGACTCGGGCGCAGCCGGTCACCGGCCAGCCACGCGCCGGATTTCTTCAGGGCCTCAGTATAGGCGCCATAGGCGGCACTCATCTGGTAGGTCGCCTCGGCCGGGGCATTCGCCATCGCGGCTTCGTCGGCGTAAATCAAAATCATGTATCGCATGGTCTTCTCCCGTTGTTTCGAAGGCCGCGTCGTTGCGAGCCGGACGTATGTCGCGCGGCAGCGCACGATTTCGACAGGCTGCGGAAAAACTTTCCGCTCCGACGGATTTTTGTGCAAGCCGCCATCTGCTTCCCAATCTCTCAACCGTTCGTCTAACGAGCACAATTGCGGGTTGGCATTTCCGGCCCACTGTCTAAACTCGCCCCGGTTCGCACCCTGGGAGGCGGTGCGGTCGTCGATATTTCAGGGAGGGAAATCGGATGTTTCATTTCAGAACGAAACTTGTTGCAGCCGGCGCTGTGGCGCTGTCACTTGGCCTTGGCGCTGTGTCGGCAGGAGCCCAGGAATTCATCAACGTGCTGACCGGCGGCACATCCGGCGTCTATTATCCGCTCGGCGTGGCGCTTTCGGAAATCTACGGCAAGGGCATCGAAGGCGCGCGCACCCAGGTGCAGGCGACCAAGGCGTCGGTTGAAAACCTCAATCTGCTGCAGCAGGGCAAGGGCGAGATCGCCTTTGCGCTCGGCGATTCCGTCAAGATGGCCGCCGAAGGCAATGCCGAGGTTGGTTTCCCAGGCAAGCTCGACAAATTGCGCGGCATCGCCGCCATCTATCCCAATTACATCCAGATTGTCGCCAGCCAGGAGTCCGGCATCAAGACGCTGGCCGACCTCAAGGGCAAGAGCCTGTCGGTCGGCGCACCGGCGTCGGGCACCGAACTCAATGCGCGCGCGATCTTCGCCGCCGCGGGGCTGAAATACGAGGATCTCGGCCGGGTCGAATACCTGCCCTTCGCCGAATCGGTCGAGCTGATCAAAAACCGGCAGCTCGACGCCACGCTGCAATCGGCCGGGCTCGGCGTCGCCTCGATCCGCGACCTCGCCACCTCCGTGCCGATCAATGTCGTGGCGGTGCCGGCCGAGGATGTTGCGAAGATCGGCTCGCCCTATCTTTCGGTGGTCATTCCCAAGGGTACCTATGAGGGCCAGAGCGAGGATGTCGCCACCGCCGCCGTCGGCAATTTCCTCATCACCCGCGCCGATGTCTCCGACGAGACCGCCTATCAGATGACCAAGCTGATATTCGACCATCTCGACCAGCTTGCCGCGGCCCATGCCGCCGCCAAGGCGATCGACCAGGCCAAGGCGCTCGACGGCATGCCAGTGCCGCTGCACCCCGGTGCGGAACGGTATTACAAGGAGAAGGGGTTGTTGAAGTAGCGGGGGGTAGCTCGGCTATCTGAGATGCACTCGCCAGGCGCCCCCCTCTGCCCTGCCGGGCATCTCCTCCTCAAGGGGGGAGATTGGCCGTCACCATACCTTTCGCCATTCGCTAGCGTTGCAGGACGTGCGCAGACACCAACGCTGCTGATCTCCCCCCTCGAGGGGGAGATGTCCGGCAGGACAGGGGGGCGCGCCTCGCACTACACTTCGCTCCTTCTGGAGACCGTTGGATGAGCGAAGCATCGTCTGGAACAACGACCGACGGCAAATCCGCCACCTTCCATCTGCCTGCCGTCGAAGAACATGTCGAAGGCCTGCCGCCGGGCTTCGGCGACGGCATCGCCGGCAAGGCCGCCTTTCTCATCGCCGTCGCCTTTTCCGTGTTCCAGATCTATGTCGCCGCCTATGGCAGCATGCCGAGCCAGGTGGTGAGGGCGATGCATGTCGGCTTCCTGCTGCTGCTCGGCTTCGGCCTGATCGCCAATCTGCGCGCCAAGAGCATGCCGGCCAAAGCAGCGTTCTGGGCGCTCGGGGCGCTCGGCTTCGGCACCGGCCTGTACAATTGGGTGTTCTACACCGATCTCATTCGCCGCTCCGGCTTCCTGACCACGCCGGATCTGATCGTCGGCGCGGTGCTGGTGGTGCTGGTCTTCGAGGCGGCGCGGCGGCTGATGGGCCTGCCGCTGGCGATCATCGCCTTCATCTTTCTCGCCTACTGCTTTTTCGGCAACCATCTGCCGCCGCCGCTCGTCCATCGCGGCTATGATTTCGCCCAGCTGGTGGACACCTTCGCCTACGGCACCGAAGGCATCTACGGCACCCCGATCTATGTCTCGGCCGCCTACATCTTCATCTTCGTCGTCTTTGCCGCCTTCCTCGAACGTGCCGGCATGATCGCGCTGTTCAACGATTTCGCGCTCGGCCTTGTCGGCACGTGGCGCGGCGGCCCGGCGCAGGTCTGCGTGCTGTCGTCGGCGCTGATGGGCACGATTTCCGGCTCGGGCGTCGCCAATGTCGTGGCCAGCGGCCAGTTCACCATCCCGTTGATGAAGCGCTTCGGCTTCCGCTCGGCCTTTGCCGGTGCCGTCGAGGCGACCTCCTCGATGGGCGGCCAGATCATGCCGCCGGTGATGGGCGCCGTCGCCTTCATCATGGCCGAGACGCTGAACGTGCCTTATGCCGAGGTGGTCAAGGCGGCGATCATCCCGGCGCTGCTCTATTTCGGCGCCTGCTTCTGGCAGGTGCATCTGGAAGCCGGCAAGGCCGGGCTGCACGGCATGGCCAAGGCGGACCTGCCCAATCCGTGGGACGCGGTGAAACAGCACTGGCCGCTGGTGCTGCCGCTGGCGGCGCTTATCTATCTTTTGTTTGCCGGCTACACGCCGATCTTCGCCGGCACGATGGGCCTGGCGCTGACCATCGCGCTTATCCTCGGCACGCCGCTGGCAGCAGCGATCGGGCCGCTCGCCTTCCGCGTCGTCTTCTGGCTAGCACTCGGGCTTGCCGCCGCCTCGTTCATGAAGTTCGGCGTCAACCTTCTCGGCGCCGTCATCGCCGCGCTCGTCGTCGCCTGCTTCACCTTCAGGGGCGGCCGCGAGACGCTGCGGATCTGCGTCGACTCGCTTGCCGAAGGCGCCAAGAACGCACTGCCGGTCGGCATTGCCTGCGCCATCGTCGGCATCGTCATCGGCACGCTGACGCTGACCGGCATCGCTTCGACCTTCATCGGCTGGATCATCTCCATCGGCGAGAACAATCTGTTCCTGTCGCTGTTGCTGACCATGCTCACCTGCCTGGTCCTGGGCATGGGCATCCCGACCATTCCCAACTACATCATCACCTCGTCGCTGGCCGGGCCGGCGCTACTCGAGCTTGGCGTGCCGCTGCTGGTCAGCCACATGTTCGTCTTCTATTTCGGCATCATGGCCGATCTGACGCCGCCAGTGGCGCTGGCCGCCTTTGCCGCGGCACCAATGGCTAGGGAAAGTGGCCTGAAGATCGGCATCCAGGCGACTAAACTCGCCATTGCCGGCTTCGTGGTGCCGTTCATGGCGGTCTACACGCCGGCTCTGATGCTGCAGGATGCCGGGCCGATCGCCGCCCAGTTCGGCTATCCCGTCGAGGTCGCCTACATCGTCGCCAAGGCCTGCATGGGCATCGTGCTGTGGGGTGCCGCCGCCGTCGGTTTTCTCGCCAGCCGCATGGCATTGTGGGAACGGCTCATCGCCTTCGCGGCCGGCGTGCTGCTGGTCGCCGCGGTGCCGCTGACCGACGAGGCCGGCTGGGTGCTGGCGCTGGCCTGGATCGGCTGGCACTGCTTTCGTGCGCGGCAGGCTTCAGTCAAAACATGAGCCTTTGCATCCTGGCCGCCGGCAAGACGGTGACGGTGGCCGCTGCCGCCTTCACCCTGTCCTGGACGCATTCGGTGGAACGGTCGCGTTGGGAGGAAGACTGGAAGGTCAC
>NZ_RZTB01000107.1:14796-19763 GCF_003997735.1 Mesorhizobium sp. M7A.F.Ca.MR.148.00.0.0
CGCGTCATACTCGCCGCCTCTGGCGCAACCGGCGACGGCTGGACGCTGTGCTCGGTTCAAGGCTGCCGGGAACTGGGCAAGGGGGCCGGCAGCACCATCGTGCTGGAGCCATGCGAATCCACCCGTTCGAGCCAACCGCGATAGCGCCCGATCAATGCGCTGAGCGGCGGCTCGTTCTCCAGCAGCCACATCCTCAGCCAAGGAACCGCTCGCGCAGCTCCGGAGAAGGAACCTCTCAGCTGTCCTTCCTGCCGAACAGCGCGTAGCGATTCCTGGCAACGCGATCATAGAGCCAGTCGCGCAGCGGGCGCGGCAGCAGCAGCAGTGTTTTTGCCGCCCGCCAGGGCCAGCCGAGTTCCGCCATGACGGCGACGAAGCTGTCGAGCCGCGTGAAGGCGACGCCGTCGATCAGGACGAGGTTGGTTTCGTAAGAGTCCGTGTGCAGTCCATGCTTCCGAAACAGCGTTTCACCGAAGGGCGACTGCGCGGTGGCGAAGCGGAAACGGCCTTGGCGATCGAGCCTGACCACCATGCGCACGAAGCCTGAGCAGAGCACGCAGACGCCATCGAAAACGATCAATCGATGGCGTGCGTCGAGAGTTGTTCCGGAGGGACGATTTGACTGGGGTCGACTGGGTTGGGAATGGTCGGTCACGCTGGCCTCGGCTGCTCGTGTCCTATGACACTAAGCCGGCCAGCGTCGGTATCAAAGCCCTGGCGTTATCGCACGGCGCCTGTCGGCGAGAGCGGGACGCTCGGCGCGATAGGTGGTGGCGCGGGTAGAGGCGGCCGGCCTGCAGATCCTGCTGTTGTGGCGATTTTCGAAAGCCATGATCAGTGCGCGCCCAGCGAGTTGCCGCGACGGGCGCAAGCAGGGCCGGGGCCGCGCATGTAATAGCGCTCGGGCCGATAGGTCGGCGCGACGAATTCGCGGATGGCGGCGGCATAGCCGATGAGGTGCGCGAGGAAGTTCATTACCCTTGTCCCTGTCCCGATTTTCGGATGTCCCTTCCGAATTGCGGTCATCATAGCGTCGAGGCGTGAATAGTCGGTGAACGTGATGTTAATATCTGGTCGAAAATGCCTTGCTTCGTGGCTGGATTGCGGCTGATTCGGGGTCTTTCCGTGCAGTTGGCCGGCATTCCGGCCAATGTGACTTTTGCATCACATATGTTTCGTTTGAATGTCGCCCGCCCGCGGTTCTGTTTCAACTTTTGCCGCGCCCTCGAAATTTCCGTGCTTGGCGACTTGGCGCCCGGGAAACACCCCCTTGGCTCTGAACGCCGCGCGGCGGAACTGGAGCGCGGTCTGTCCGTTCTCACCTTCATCTGGTTCTGGAAGGGAAGATATCATGGCGCCGCGTCCGGCCTGGAGAGGCTATTTGAAGCTTTCGCTGGTCACCTGTGCCGTCGAACTCACCAATGTCGTCACCCACACGGAGCGGGTCTCCTTTCGCATTCTCAACCGCAAGACCGGCAACACGGTGAAGCGCCTCTATGTCGACGCCGAAACAGGCAAGCCGCTGGAGGAGGATGACGAGATCAAGGGCTATGAACTCGACGATGGCGATTTCATCCATATCGAGGAAGACGAGATCGAGGCGGTGCAGATCGAATCCTCGCACACGATGGCGCTCGACGGTTTCGTCGACAAAGCTTCGATCCAGCAGATCTATCTCGATACGCCCTATTATGTCGCCCCGGCCGACAAGGTGTCGGAAGAAGCGTTCGCCGTCATTCGCGACGCGATGGCGGGCAAGAAGATGGCCGGGTTGGCGCGTATCGTGCTCTACCGACGCGAACGGCCGGTGGTTATCGAGCCGCTCGGCAAAGGCATGGTGCTGACGACGCTGCGCTACGACAACACGGTGCGCCAGCAGGACACCGTCTTCGGCGACATCGAGTCGGTGAAGACCGATCAGGAGATGACCGACCTCGCCGAGTTGATCATCGACAAGAAGAAGACGAAGTTCGATCCCTCGAAATTCGACGACAAATACGAGGACGCGCTGCTGGAGCTGATCCGCGCCAAGAAGGCCGGCCACAAGGCGCCGAAGGCCAAGGCGGCGCCAAAACCTTCCAATGTCGTCAATCTGTTCGACGCGCTGAAGAAGAGCCTGTCAGATTCCGGATCATCGAAAAGGTCTTCGTCGGCGAAAGCCAAGCCGGCGGCCAAGCCGAAAGCCAGCGCGCCCAAACGCAAATCGGCCTGAGGAACCCAACGGATGGCCAGCCTCGAACAATATCACTCCAAGCGCGATTTCAAGAAAACCGCCGAACCGGCCGGCAAGGTCGCCCGGACCAAGCAGGGCGGCGCGGGCGGCATCTTCGTCATCCACAAGCATGCCGCGACGCGGCTGCATTACGACCTGCGGCTCGAGCATGACGGCGTGCTGTGGAGCTGGGCGGTGACGCGCGGCCCGAGCCTTGATCCGCATGAGAAGCGACTGGCCGTGCATGTCGAGGATCACCCGATCGACTATGCGCCGTTCGAGGGCACCATTCCCAAGGGCGAATATGGCGGCGGTTCGGTCATCGTCTGGGACGAGGGGACCTGGACCCCCGAGATCGACCCGGCCAAGGCGATGAAGAAGGGCCATATCAGCTTTGAGCTCAGGGGACACAAGCTGCATGGAGCATGGCATCTGGTGCGGCTGAAGCCGCGTGCGGGTGAAAAACGCGACAACTGGCTGCTGATCAAGTCGGACGATGCCGCCGCGCGTCCGGGCGAGGACATCCTCAAGGAGGCGCCGGAATCGGTGAAGTCGGGCCTGACCATCGAGGAGGTCGGCGAGGGCAAGACCGCGAAGGGTGAGAAGCCGAAGGTCTGGCATTCCAACAAGCCGGCCGCCGGCAAGACGAAGGCCGCGGGCAAGAAACTCGACTTCATCGAGCCGCAGTTGGCCACGCTGGAGCGCGATGCGCCGCCGGGCAAGGACTGGCTGCATGAGGTGAAGTTCGACGGCTATCGCATGCAGGCACAGATAGCCGGCACCGACGTGCGGCTGCTGACCCGCACCGGACTCGACTGGACGAAGAAATTCGGCGGCGAGATCGTCGCGGAGCTGGCCGGGCTGAAGTGCAGCGACGCCATCATCGATGGCGAGGTGGTCGTGCTCGCCGACAGCGGCGTCTCGTCTTTCGCGCTGTTGCAACAGGATCTGTCGGCGAAGCGGACAAATCGCTTCATCTATTACGTATTCGATTTGATGCGCCTCGATGGACGGGATTTGCGCCGCGAGCCGCTGGTCGAGCGTAAGCAGGCCTTGCAGGATTTGCTCGGCAAGCAGTCCGACAATGCGGCGGTCCGCTTCAGCGACCACTTTTCCGAACCCGGCAAGATCATGCTGGAGCATGCCTGCCGGATGGGCCTGGAAGGCGTCGTCTCCAAGCGTGCCGATGCACCCTATCGCAGCGGCCGCGGCCCGACCTGGGTGAAGTCGAAATGCACGGCGCGGCAGGAATTCGTCATCGGCGGCTATCTGCCGTCGGACAAGACCGGGCGTGGCCTGCGCTCGATCCTGGTCGGCTTCCACGAGGGCGGCAAGCTGCATTATGCCGGCCGCGTCGGCACTGGTTTCTCCGGCAAGGGCGCCAACGAGCTGAAGGCAAAACTCGATGCATTGACGGCAAAGACATCGCCCTTCTCCACCGCGGTGCCGAAGGGCAAGGGCCTGGTCTGGGTCAAGCCCGAACTTGTCGGCGAAGTGGAGTTTCGCAGCTGGACCTCGGACCGTATAATACGCCACGCCTCGTTCCAGGGATTGCGCGAGGACAAGCCGGCGGAGGAAGTCGTGCAGGAAAAGCCCAAAGCGTCGACAGGCAAGCCATCGACAGGCAAGGCCAAGCCGGCATCAAGCAGCGCGGCCCAACCCGCCGGGTCGATGACGACCACGGTAAAACTTTCCCACCCCGACAAGCTGCTGTGGCCGGACGAAAAAATCTCCAAGCAGGGCCTGCTCGACCATTACGCGCAGGTTTGGCCGCGCATGGAACAGTTTGTCGTCAACCGGCCGCTCAGCCTGGTGCGGGCGCCGGACGGCGTCGGCGGCCAGCGTTTCTTCCAGAAACATGCCTCGGCCGGCATGAGCGACAAGATCGCGCGCATGAAGGATCCGACTGACGGCGAGGAGATCTTGTACATCCGGGATTTCGATGGTGTCGCCGCATTGGTCCAGTATGGCGTGGTCGAGATCCACATCTGGGGGTGCACGATCGACGAGATCGAAAAGCCCGACCAGATCATCTTCGATCTCGATCCCGATGAAGGTGTCGACGTGAAAGCGGTCCGCGAGGCGGCACTCGATATCAGGGGCAAGCTCGACGAGCTGTCGCTGCCGAATTTCGTCAAGACTTCGGGCGGCAAGGGTTTTCACGTCATGGTGCCGCTGAGACCAGCGGCGGATTGGGAGGAGGTCAAAACCTTCGCCCATGATTTTGCCCGTGCGCTGGAGCAGGGTGCCCCCGACCGCTACACGGCGACGCTGTCGAAAAAAGCGCGCACGGGAAAGATCTTCGTCGACTATCTGCGCAATGGCAGGGGCTCGACGACGGTCGCGCCCTATTCGTCACGCGCCAAGAAGGGTGCCACCGTGTCGATGCCGGTGACCTGGCCAGAGATCGAGGCCGGCTTGGCGCCGAACGCTTTCCCGATCGGCGGAAAGACGACGCTGAAACAGCTGGCGAAAGCCGATCCGTGGTCGGATTTCTTTAAGCAGGGCAAGGCTCTGAGGCGGGGTTAACGCTTCGCCCGTTCAAGACAGAAACACCCTCTCAAACGCCTGTCTACCCGGCGGCGAGAAGATCACCGCGCGGCTGTCCTTCTCGCGGCGCGCCCATTTCTCGGCAAGGATCTTGTCGAGGATGGCGGCGCCCAGCGTGCCGGCGAGGTGTGAGCGCCGCACGCTCCAGTCGAGGCAGGCGCGGCATACCGGCCGGCGCGGCTTGGTATAAACGTCGATGCCTATC
>NZ_RZTB01000108.1:0-19714 GCF_003997735.1 Mesorhizobium sp. M7A.F.Ca.MR.148.00.0.0
TGGAAGCAGCATTGCGGCACAGCAACGGTACGCATTGGGGACGCTTTGTCCGCACCGTGGTCGAGGTCGAGACCGACGAAGGCATTGTTGGGCTCGGCGAGATGGGCGGCGGCGGCGCCGGCGCCGAACTCGCTTTCGCCGGGCTGAAATCCTACCTTGTCGGCCACGATCCCTTCGACCTCAACCGCATGCGCTACGCCATCTGCAATCCGACGGCGTCGCTCTACAACAATCGCACGCAGCTCCACGCAGCGCTGGAATTCGCCTGTCTCGACATTATCGGCAAGAAGCTCGGCGTGCCGGTCTACCAACTGCTTGGCGGGCGTGTGCGCGACCGGATCGGCTTTGCTTCCTATCTGTTCTTTCGCTATGCCGACCGCCGCAGCGGCAAGGGCGAGGTCCGCACCATCGATCAATTGCTCGAACATGCCCACGCGCTCAAGGCCGAGCATGGTTTTCACGCCCACAAGCTCAAGGCCGGCGTGTTTCACCCCGACTACGAGTTGGAATGTTTCAGGGCGCTCGCCGCCGAATTTCCTGCCGACACGCTGCGCTACGATCCGAACGCCGCCCTGTCGGTCGAAGAGGCGCTGCGTTTCGGCCAGGCCATTTCCGATCTCAGGAACGACTATTTCGAGGACCCGACCTAACGCAGCCCTGTCGGTCGAAGAGGCGCTGCGTTTCGGCCAGGCCATCTCCGATCTCAGGAACGACTATTTCGAGGACCCGACCTGGGGCCTTGCCGGCATGCGCCGCTTGCGCGAGAAGCTCTCCATCCCGCTGGCCACCAACACCATCGTCATCGATTTCGAACAGCTCGCCACCAATGTGCGCGACCCTGCGGTTGACGTGATCCTGCTCGACACCACCTTCTGGGGCGGCATCCGCGCCTGCGTGCGCGCGGCGCAGATCTGCGACACGTTCGGTCTCGGTATTGCGGTGCATTCCTCTGGCGAACTCGGCATCCAGCTCGCCACCATGCTGCATCTTGGCGCTGTGCTGCCCAACCTCGTCTTCACCGCCGACGCGCATTACCACCACCTTGCCGACGACATCATCATCGGCGGCAAGATGCCCTACGAGAATGGTGCGATCGCGGTGCCGGAGGCGCCGGGTCTCGGCGTCGAGCTCGATCGCGACAAACTCGCAACCTATGCCGAACTCTACCGCTCGCTGGGCGGCTATGCCTACGACCGCGATCCCGGCCGTCCGGGTTGGTATCCGCTGCTGCCCAACACGAATTTCGCCGACCATTTGAACGATGCCGTGCCTGATCTCGGGCTGGGCTGACTTTTTTCGTTCGAAAGGACCGTCGGGAGGACGCTATGACTTTCAACCGGAGGAGAACAACAATGAACAGGACCACAGCTTTATTCGTTGCAGCCATGCTCGGCTGCACCAGCTTTGCAGCGCTGCATGCGCGCGCCGATGAAGGCGTCGCCAAGGGCGACACTTCGGCCAAGAAGATCGCCTTCAGCAATTCCTACGCCGGCAATTCCTTCCGCCAGGTGATGATCAAGAGCTTCGAGGAAATGGGCGCCAAGGCCGTGGCCGACAAGCAGGTCGCCGCAACAGCCGTCGTGAGCTCGAACAATTCGGTGACCGAACAGGCGAGCCAGATCGAGAACCTGATCCTGCAGGGCTACGATGCGATCATCGTCCTTGCCGGCTCCGACACCGCACTCAACGGCGCCATCAAGGATGCCTGCAATGCCGGTATCACGGTCGTCGCCTTCGCCAGCGGCGTCACCGAGCCTTGCGCCTATGTCGTCGACTACAACCTCGATTCCTATGCCAAGGCCGAACTGGATTTCATCTCCAGCAAGCTCGGCGACAAGCCGGCCAACATCCTCGAGATCCGCGGTATGGCCGGCGACGGTTTCGACAAGCGCTTGCATGAGGGCGTCGAGAAGGCCATGAAGGCGCACGCCAGCTACAAGGCTGTCGGCGAGGTCTATGGTCAGTGGACGGCCACCGTGGCACAAAAGGAAGTGTCGGGCATCCTGCCGTCGCTGCCTCAGGTCGATGCGGTGCTGACGCAGGGCGGCGACGGCTATGGCGCGGCGCAGGCATTCAAGGCCGCCAACCGGCCGCTGCCGATCATCATCATGGGCAACCGCCAGGACGAATTGGCGCTGTGGAAGCAGGAGCATGATGCCGGCGGCTACGAAACTTTCTCGCTGGGCGCCACGCCCAGCGTCTCGCAGGTCGCGTTCTGGGTCGCGCAGCAGATCCTGGCCGGCAAGCAGGTGCCGAAATTCGTCGAGGTGCCGCTCCTGCAGATCAATCAGCCTGACCTCGACGCCTGGCTGAAGACGGTTCCCGCAGGCGGCGTTGTCAATGCCGAATATCCGCAGGAGCTGGTGGCCAAGATCATCGACGCCAACGTAAAGAAAGAACCTCTGCCCGGCGTACCCGCGCCGAAATGAGCAGCATGGCCGAATGATGAACGATCCCACGTCGCCCAAAAAGGACGCAGCAGAGAGAGGCGATGCTGACAACCCTCTTGTCGAGGTAGGCAATGTCCGCAAGAGCTATGATGCCGTGCATGCCTTGGGCGGCGTGGATTTTCATCTGAACCCCGGCGAGGTCGTTGGCCTGGTCGGTCACAACGGCGCCGGCAAGTCGACGCTGATGAACGTGCTGGCCGGCACCATCGAGCGCAGCAGCGGCAGCTTTCGCGTCGGCGGACGTGAGATCGGTGCCTGGAGTGCGGCCAGTGCCCAGCAGGCCGGTCTGCGCTGTATCTTTCAGGAACTGTCGCTCTGCGCCAATTTGACGTCGGCGGAAAACACCCGCATCGTGCACAGGTCCTTGCGTGGGTTGGGCTGGCGGCGGCGCGCGCGCCAGGTAATCGGTCCGGTGCTGGACGAGATCTTCCCTGGCCACGGAATCGACCTCGACAGGAAGGTCGCCGACCTGCCGATCGGCGAGCGACAGATGGTCGAGATCGCTCGCGCCTTCACGCAGACCAGCATCAAATTGCGCGCCGTCATTCTCGATGAGCCAACCTCGGCGCTCGGCCATGAGGCGACGGAGCAACTGCTCACCCACATTCGTCGTGCCGCCGGACGTGGTATCGCCTGCATCCTGATCACCCATCGACTGAACGAGATCCTCGCCGTCTGCGACCGCACCGTCGTCATGGTCGACGGCAAGGTCGTCGCCGAGCGGGCGACCGCCGGCCTGTCGCGCGCCGCGCTTGTCGAATTGATGGGCAGCATCGAGCGGCCCCGCGATCGCTCCGTAGGCAAGGCGTCGTCGGTGCAAGCTCCGGTTATCCGGCATGCCGGCCGCGACACCGCTGATCTGACCATCGAAGTCGGCAAGGGCGAGATCATCGGTTTCGCCGGGCTCGACGGCCACGGCCAGCGCGAGCGGCTGCGCGCGATGTTTTATGCCGCGCGCCGGCAGCGCGAGGCCTTGCCGGGTGCCTATGTTGCCGGCGACCGCGGCTCTGAAGGCGTGTTCTCACTGTGGTCTATCGCCGACAATCTGACCATCCGCAGCCTGGATGCGCTGACGCGGGGCGGCATGATTTCAGGCGCCGCCGCCCGCAAGCTGGCCGAGACCTGGTCGGAGCGGCTCAAGGTAAAGGCGCCTTCGATCGACACGCCGATCATGTCGCTGTCCGGCGGCAACCAGCAGAAAGTGCTGTTCGCCCGCGCGCTGGCGTCGGACGCCGAGGTGATCTTCCTCGACGATCCGATGCGCGGCGTCGATGTCGGCACCAAGCAGGAGGTCTACCGGCTGATCCGCGCCGAGGCCGAGAACGGACGCGCCTTCGTCTGGTACACAACCGAACTCGAAGAGCTGACCAATTGCGAGCGCATCTATGTCTTCCGCGAGGGCCGCGCCGCGACCAGGCTGGAAGACGACGCCATCGAGACCGGCCGTATCCTGCAGGCGTCGTTCGGAGGCGAGCATGTCTGACGCGGCTGCCCGTGTTCCCGCCCGTTCCTCTTCCAATGCGCGCCCGGCCTTGCTCAATGCCTTGCAGGTCGGCCTGCCGGCGATCGCGCTGCTGGTCATGCTGGCCATCATCTTCAGCATCCGCCCGGCGGCGATGAGCTATTTCGGCTTCCATCTGCTGTTCAAGCTCTCGGTGCCGCTGGTCTTTGCCGCGCTGGCGCAGATGATGGTGATCATGCTGGGCGACATCGACCTGTCGAACGGCGCCTTTGTCGGGCTGATCACCTGCGTCACGGCGCTCTATCTCGGGGACGCGCCGGCAATCGCGGCGCTGTGCTACATCGTCCTGATCGCCGCCTATGCCGGTTTCGGCCTGCTTATTCATGCTCGGCAATTGCCCTCGATCATCGTGACGCTGGGCATGTCCTTCATCTGGCTCGGCATCGCCGTCATCCTGTTGCCAGCACCGGGTGGCTCGGCACCCGCATGGCTTGCCGCCTTCATGAGCTGGCAGCCGCCTTTGATGCCGCTGTCGATCTGGCTGGCGGCACTGGCGGCGCTCGCCGGCCATCTCGTCATCTCACGCTCCTCCTATGGCGTGGTGCTGCGCGGCGCAGGCGGCAATCCGCGCGCCGTCGAGCGCGCCGGCTGGTCCGTTATCGGCATTCGGGTCGCGGTCTATGCGGTCGCCGGCCTGCTCGCCTGTCTGGCCGGGCTGACGCTGACCGGCCTCACCACATCGGGCGACGCCAATGTCGCGCCGGCCTATACGCTGCTCGGCGTCGGCGCGGTGATCCTCGGCGGCGGCGCTTTCACCGGTGGCGTCGTCTCGCCGGTCGGCACGGTGATCGGCGCTCTGACGCTGTCGCTCGCGGGCTCGCTTCTGTCTTTCCTGCAGGTGCCGCCGACATGGCAGATCGGCGCCCAGGGCGTCATCCTGTTTCTCGTGCTGGCCGGGCGGGTGCTTTTGTCGGAGCGGACGCGATGACCCGGAGATTGAGCCTCGCGCCGTGGACCTACGGCTTCATCGTGGCGCTCGCAATGTGGCTGGCGACGACAGCCTATTCGGGCATGGGCAGTGCCGGCGCCACGCTGTCGGGCGCACTCGCCTTCGGTGCCTTCAGCGTGGTGGTGGGAACCGGGCAGATGTTCGTGGTCGCTTCCGGGCCGGGCAATATCGACCTGTCCGTGCCATCCGTGCTGACGCTGGCCGCCTATGTGTCGATGACGGTGATGCAAGGGTCCGACGGCATGCTGCTGCCCGGCCTGCTTGCAGCACTTGCCGTCGGCGCTGTCGCGGGTGCCGCGAACTTCCTTGCCATTGTCGCGCTCAGGCTGCCGCCGATCATCGCGACGCTCGCCTGGAGCTTCGTCTTCCAGTCGCTTGCCTTCAATCTCGGCGGCCAGGCGACGCTGAAGCCGCCGGCAGGCCTTTCCCGGTTCACCTCGATGAGCCTTGGCGGTGTGCAATTCATGCCGATCGCGGTGATGCTGCTGACGCTGGCCGCCATGATCGCTCTCAAACGCACGGTCTGGGGCCGGCAAGTGCTGGCCACCGGCCAGAGCGAACCGGCGGCGCGGCTTGCCGGCATCAACGTCGCACGGGTGCGGTTGATTGCCTATATGCTGTGCGGCACGGCGGCGGCGCTCGCCGGCTTCCTGCTTGCCGGCTTCAGCGGCGGGGCAGCACTCAACATGGGTGACGCCTATCTGATGGAATCGATCGCCGTGGTGGTGCTTGGCGGCACCAGCGTCGCTGGTGGGCAGGCCAACGCGGTAGGCATATGGGGGGCTGCGTTGTTCTTCAACCTGATGTCTACCATGCTCAACACCTTTGGCATCCAGGCAGGCGTGCGCTTCCTTTTGACCGGCGTGCTGATCATCCTGATCGTCGCTCTCGTGCCGAGGCCTCGCGTTAGATGACATCCGCCACTGACACGCTCGCCAAGCTGTTCGAAACAAAGGCGGTTTCCTTCATCGATCTGACGCATCCGATGAAGCCCGGCATGCCGGTGTGGCCGACGCACCCGCATTACTGCCAGGAGATGGTGGAATCCTACGACCGCGGCGACGTCGCCTGCAACCATGCGTTGGCTATGAGCGAGCACACCGGCACGCATTTCGACGCGCCGGTCCATTTCATCCGCGGCGGTGCTGCCATCTCCGGCATTCCGGTCGAGCGTTTCTTCGGCCGCATGGTGACGATCGATGCGCGTGGCTGTCGGCCCCGGCAGGCGGTCGAGCCGGATGCTATCTTCGCTTTCGAGGCCGAACAGGGCCGCGTACGGCAGGGCGACGCCGTGTTCTTCCATTTCGGCTGGGACCGGTTCTGGGACGATCCGGCCACATTTCTCGCCGACTGGCCCGGCCTGTCGCGGCAGGCAAGCGAATTGCTGGTCGAGCGCGGTGCGCGCATCGTCGGCTCGGACTGCCTGTCGATCGATTGTTTCGGCAGCGAGGATTTCCCGGCGCACAATACGTTGCTTTCAGCCGGCATCCTGATCGGCGAGAATTTCGCACGGCTTGGTGACTTGCCGCCTCGGTGCTTCCTGATCAGCTTGCCGCTGGCGATCGAAGGCGGCACCGGATCACCACTGCGCGCCGTCGCGCTGGTCGAGGGCTAATTCCGGCTTACGAGAAGTCCAGCTGAACCTTGAGCGTTCGCTCCGGTTCCTTCTCGATCAAGTCGAAGGCTGCGCGTGCATCCGCCGCCGCGAAGACCTGCGTGATCATGCCTTGCGGATCGAGCCGCTTGTCGGCCAGCCATTCGACGACGCGCGGCAACAGCCGGCGGTTCAGGCGCGAGCCGACGATGGTCAGTTCCTTGCGCACCACTTCCTGCTGGCTGAGGTTGGATGGGGCGTCCGAAAAGCCGAGCAGGCCGATGCGGCCCGCCGGGCTGGCCAGCCGGCAAGCCTCGTCAAGAAGTGCGGGAATGCCGGCGCCGTCAATGACCAGCGTCGGGCCAAGACCGTCATTTTCAGCGCGCACCGCGGCCGGCACGGGATCGCGCACGGAGTGGATCACCCTGTCGGCACCGAAGCGGAGCGCTCGCTCCAGGCGGGCTTCGTCGATATCGGCAACGATGCAGCGTGCGCCCTTGAGCTTGGCGACCTGCAGGACAGTGACGCCGACCGTGCCGGCGCCATAGATCAGCGCTGTGTCCTCGGGTCCGCAACCGGTACGATCGAGCACATTGGCGGCGATGGAAAACGGCTCGGCCAGTGCCGCCAGCCCAAACGGCATATCCCTTGGAACCGGTATGACATTTGCCGCCGGCACCGCGACGAAGGCGCGAAAACCGCCGTCGCGGTGAACGCCCATCACTTCGAGGTTGGCGCAGACATTGGAGCGGCCGACCCGGCAGGGATAGCAGTGGCCGCACGACACCACGGGATCGACCACCACACGGTCTCCCGTCGCAATGCCGGTCACATTCCGTCCGAGCGCTGTTACGGTGCCGGCGAATTCATGGCCGATGATACGTGGATAGACGGCGAACGGATTGGAGCCATGCAGGATGTGAATGTCGGAGCCGCAGATGCCGGCACGGCTGACATGAACGACGACTTCGCCTGCCCCGGGCTGGGGTATCGTGCCCTGCCGGACTTCCAGCGACTGCGGCGCGCGAACGAGAACTTCAAGCATGGCCTCACCACTTGTATACTAGTCGACAAGTGGCTCAATCTCGCTGTTTCGTCAAGCGCTCATGGCGGCTGTTAGACAGCCTCTTACCCGACACGTTGCGCACGAAATCGGAACGGGCGTTCACTGAAACGCAAATGCCCTGGCGTCCGCAGTTTGGACGCTCAATGCGCTGTCTTGCCGGTTTCCTCTCGAAGGGGCGGGCAGTCAAAATTTGTTGACTTCCATCAAGGAGGAAATGACTACCGCTTGCCTGTATCGCGGGTGCCGAATCTCCAGTGTTCTGCGCCTGCACGGGCACGGTCGTGAAAGCAAGTGGCAGCAGTGCGAGGCAAGTTCCCGCGATCAGTTCATTCCGCATAGTCGCACCCCAAATTGGCCCCTCGGGTGCCGCAAAGGCATTGAGGGCCACAAATCGCTGGCTCCCTTTTCCCGGATCGATTAAATATGTCTCAATTACTCATGTTATCGATCAGGGCGATGGCGCGCTTGGAGTGAAGCGAAGCCGGCACTGCTGAAAACGAACTCCGACGATCCGAATTGAAAATGTTGCAGTTATATCACAGGTCGACCAACCCCAGCGGGATCAGCCCGGTGAGCTTCGACATGTCGGGTCACGACGACGCGGAAGCCGAGCGGTTGTGCGCCGGCCATTTTTTAACGGTCATCGGGGAGGTCGCGATCGAAACAGGGCTGGGTGTCCTCTCCGCTGTGCGTGGCGTGACATGTGGCCTCGCCGATCTGAACGTCATGACGTGTTTCTTCCCGCCCTCGCCGTTACGGGTGCGGGGGATTGGAATGCCGGGTTCGGACAAGGTGCTCATGTTGCGAAGCATGGAAGGTCCGCTGGTCGTTGAGCAGGATGGACGGAAGATAGAAGCCGCGCTTGGAGATTTCCTCTTTGTATCCGGTGAGATGGCCTACGACTGGTATCTGCCCGAAGGGGGCAGGCTGGACTGCGGCAGCCTGCCCGGCGCCGCTTTCCGCGTTTCCGGCGAGACGCTTTCCAGGCTGATGCTGCGACCGATCCCGAGAACGTTTCCTCCGCTCCAGCTTCTGATCACCTACGGCGCTTATCTGTTGATGCGTGGCCCGCATTCAGCCAACGAGGCGGAGATGGCCAATGCCCATTTCAACGAAATACTTCCGCTCGTCGTCGCCTATCTGGAAACCCCATCAACGGTGGAACGTGACCGGCTGCACCCTGTTAAACGCTATATCGATGATCACCTGGGGGATGGCGATCTGAGCATTTCCGCTGTGGCCGCTGTCCTCGATGTTACACCACGATATGTCCAGAAGTTGTTTCAGCGCGAAGGGACGACATTTTCGAGATATCTTCTCGAACGGCGCCTGGCCGAGGCGCGCAAGCTGCTGTTGCGGGGAACGGGAACGCTTTCGATAGGCGCCACTGCCTATGAAGTCGGTTTCGGGGATATCTCCTACTTCAACCGCACCTTCCGAAAGCGTTATGGCGTGGCGCCTTCCAGCGTTCGGGATGAAGCGCGGCAGACCCTTGGTTGAGTGGCCAATAGCCCGGGCAGAGACCGTCGGAATAGTGCGGCGAACCCTTGGGGCGTTGCCGATACTGCGTATACGAGGATACCTACATCCGTTAAGCTGAGCACCGCGTCAAACGGGAGCATCGATTGCGAGGATTTGCGGAAAGCGTGATGCAGGGGCCGCGAACCGTGGCCGAACAGGTCGCCAATGTCCTGCGCGAAGCGATTGCCAGTGGAACCATCAAGGCGGGCACTCCGCTGCGCCAGGACGAATTGGCCGAGCAGTTTGGCTTCAGCCGCATGCCAATTCGTGACGCCCTTCGCCAATTGGAAGCCGAAGGCATTGTTTCCATCCATCCGACAAAAGGCGCGCAGGTCGCCCGGATGGACGGCGCCGAGATCGGTGAAATCTACGCACTGCGCGAACTGCTTGAATGCGAGGCGGTGCGGCTTTCGCTTCCCAACCTCGCCGGCGCGAAGCTCGACGAGGCGGAACAGGTACTCGACCAGATCGACGCGGAGCGCAATGTCGGCCGATGGGGTGCGCTGAACCGTGCCTTTCATCTGGCTCTCTACGACGCCTGCGGTAACCGTCGATTGCTCGGCCTGATCGAGGCGCACCACAATGCCGCAGATCGCTACGTCCGCATCCTCCTGTCGAACCTGGATTATCGCAGCCGCTCGCAGACGGAGCACCGCGACCTGCTGGCCGCCTGCAGGGCGCGCAAGGAGGACAAGGCCATAAGCATTCTGAGGCAGCATCTTCGCGAGGGAAGCGAGACGCTGGTCAGCGCGATCAGGGAAGATGGCCTGTCGCGAAAATCCTGACGGCGTGGCTTGAGCTCCGGTTGCCTCTGCGCGCGATCACTGCCACATATTGCAACATCGATACTCGATCCAGGATCATCATGTCCCCCGACAGCAGCCTGCCGGCGCGCGCCCTTGCTCCACGTCGCCACGAAGAGATCCTGCGGCGGCTGGGCGCTCACGGGTCTGTCAGTGTCGCCGAGCTGGCCGGGTTCTTCGATGTCTCACGCGAAACCATCCGCCGCGACCTGAAACTGCTGTCGGATAAAGGGCAGCTCGGCATCGTCCATGGCGGCGCTGCCCGTTTCGAGCCGAGCGAACCGGCAATGAGCCTGCGCAGCCAGGAGAATGCCCGGGGCAAGGCTGCCATCGGCAGGATAGCTGCCGGTCTTGTGAAGGACGGCATGGTGGTGTTCCTCGATTCCGGCACCCCCACGCTGGCCGTCGCACAAGCCATGACCGACCTGCGCGATCTCACCATCTGCACGGCGAGCCTCCCGATCGCGCTTCTGCTGTGCCACGTCTCAGGCATGCGCGTGCATATGCTGGGTGGCGAAGTCGATCCCGGCGAAGAAGCAGCCTCCGGCATCGACATGCTCGAAGCCATGGCGCGCTTTCGCGTCGACATCGCCTTCCTCGGTGGTGGCGCGCTGTCGCCCGACGGCGAGGTGACCGATTTCACCCGCGCCGGCGCCGAACAGCGCAGCCGCATGATCGCGCTTGCCGCCAAAACCTACTTCGTTCTCGACAGCAGCAAGTTCGCAAAGCTGACGCCGCTCAGGATCCCGAATTTTCAGCACGCCGCCGGCGTGATCGTCGATGCGAAGCCGCAGGCCGACATCGCCGAAGCGCTTGCGCGCAAGGGGCCTGAGCTGATGGTTGCATCTTGATGTGATATTTTGTGGCATTTTGTGTTGATATTTGGAATTCGACTGCTATGATCCGGCTCGTGTCAAAACGGCAGGATCTCCCATGGCAAACCAATTCCCCACCCAGGCGCGCGTCGTCATCGTCGGCGGCGGTGTCATCGGCTGCTCGGTCGCATATCATCTGACAAAGCTCGGCTGGACCGATGTCGTGCTGCTCGAACAGGGGCAACTCAGCGGTGGCACCACCTGGCACGCCGCCGGGCTTGTCGGCCAGTTGCGCAGTCACTCCAACATGACCAGCCTGATCAAATACTCCACGCAGCTCTATGGCGAGCTGGAAGCGGAGACCGGACTCGCCACCGGTTGGAAGAATTGCGGCTCGCTGTCGGTGGCGCGCACCGCCGACCGCATGACGGTGCTGAAGCGCACGGCCGCATCGGCACGCGCCCAGGGGGTCGACATCGATGTGATTTCGCCGAAGGAGGCGGCGGATCTCTGGCCGGTCATGGCGACCGACGATCTGGTCGGCGCCGTCTGGCTGCCGGGCGACGGCAAGGCCAATCCGACCGATCTCACGCAATCGCTCGCCAAGGGTGCGCGCAATCGCGGCGCGAAAATTATCGAGCGGGTCAAGGTCACTGGTATCAGCCAGAGGAATGGTGTCGCCTGCGGTGTCGAGACGGATCGCGGCAACATTGCCGCCGAGATCGTCGTCAATTGCGCCGGCCAGTGGGCGCGCAAGGTCGGGCTGATGTGCGGTGTCTCGGTGCCGCTGCATTCGGCCGAGCACATGTACATCGTTACCGGCAGGATCGAGGGCGTGCACCCGGACCTGCCCGTGATGCGCGACCCCGACGGTTTCATCTATTTCAAGGAAGAGGTCGGCGGCCTGGTCATGGGCGGCTTCGAGCCGCACGCCAAGTCGTGGGGCATGAATGGCATTCCCGAAAATTTCGAGTTCGCGCTGTTGCCGGACGATTGGGATCAGTTCGAAATCCTGATGGAAAACGCGCTGGTCCGCGTCCCGCAATTGGCCGAGGCCGAGGTCAAGAAATTCTACAACGGGCCCGAGAGCTTCACGCCGGACAACAATTTTCTCCTTGGCGAGGCGCCGGAGCTGAAGAATTTCTATGTCGGCGCCGGCTTCAATTCGATGGGCATCGCCAGCGCCGGCGGCGCGGGCAGCGCGCTGGCCGAATGGATCGTCAATGCCGCGCCGACCATGGATCTATGGCCGGTCGACATCAGGCGTTTCGCCTCCTTCAACAACAATCCGCGCTGGCTGCACGACCGTGTCAAGGAGACGCTCGGCCTGCACTACGCCATGCCGTGGCCGAACCGCGAACTGGATACCGCACGGCCGTTCCGCCGGTCGCCGCTCTACGACCGGCTTGCCGCCAGGGGCGCCTGCTTCGGCTCCAAAATGGGCTGGGAGCGGGCCAACTGGTTCGCTGCACCGGGAGAGAAAGCCGAAAACGACTATGCCTTCGGTCGCCAGAACTGGCATGAGGCGGTTCGCCGCGAGATGAAGGCGACACGCGAAGCCGTCGCCGTCTTCGACCAGACCTCTTTCGCCAAGCTCCTCGTGCAAGGCCACGATGCCTGCGCCGCGCTCAACTGGATCTGCGCCGGAAATATCGACGTACCGGTCGGTACGTCTGTTTATACGGGCGTGCTCAATGCACGTGGCGGCTATGAAAGCGATTTCACCGTGATGCGGCTTGGCGTTGAGAAATTCCTTATCGTCACCGGTTCGGCGCAAGCCATCCACGATGCCGACTGGATCGTCAAAAACATCCCGTCCGACGCGCATGCAATCTTGACCGATGTCACCTCGTCCTACGCGGTACTGGCATTGATGGGGCCGCGCTCGCGCGATCTGCTGGGCAAACTCTCCTCGGCCGATCTCTCCAACGCCGGCTTTCCCTTCGCCACCATCCGCGAGATCGATATCGGCTATGCCACCGCCTATGCCAACCGCATGACCTATGTCGGCGAACTGGGCTGGGAACTGATCGTGCCGACCGAATTCGCCGTCGGTGTCTATGAGGCACTGCATGAGGCTGGCAGCGAGTTTGGCCTGATCGATGCCGGTTACTACGCGCTCGACGCCTTGCGTATCGAAAAGGGTTTTCGCGCCTGGGGTCGTGAGCTGACGCCAGATATCAATCCCTGGCAGGCTGGGCTTGGCTTCGCCGTCGCGATGGACAAGCCAGGTGGCTTTATCGGCCGCGACGCGCTGGTTGAGACGAAGCCATCAGCACCGGCAAGACGCGTCGTGCTGTGCACGCTCGATGATGCCGAGCCGATGCTGTGGGGCGGCGAACTGATCCTGCGCGACGGCAAGCCGGTCGGCGAAGTCCGCTCGGCCGCCTACGGCCACACGCTTGGCCGCTCGGTGGCGCTCGGGCTGATCGAGAACGAGGCGGGCGTCGATGCTGCGTTTCTCACCGGTGGTCGTTTCGAGATCGACCTTGCCGGCGTTCGCCATGCCGCGACAGCACATCTGCGCAGCCCCTACGATCCGAAGTCGGAGCGGGTGAAGGCCGATGTGGTGGAGGTTCGCGCTGCCGCCTAATCCGCCGACATGGACCTTGCCATATCCAGGAACGCCCGCACCAGTTTGCCGCCGCTGCGTTCACGCAGACAGATCAGCGCTTCGTCCATCAGGGTCTCGGGAGCATCGATGGTGATCGGCACCAGCCGCGAATCCTGGCCGAATTCGGCCGCCGAGACAAAGCCGATGCCGGCGCCCGATGCGACGATCTCGCGGACCGCTTCGCGGCCCTCAGCTTCGATCGCCGGCCTGAGTTCGATTTTCGAGGCGGCTACGAGATCTTCGAGTTTCTGACGCGTCTTCGAACCGCGCTCGCGCATGACCAGCGATTCCTGCGCGAGCTGCTTGAGGGTGAGCGACTTTTTCGCGGCCAGCGGGTGGTCGACGGATGCAAACGCGATGATCGGCGTCGAGTTGAGTTTCAGCACCTCGAAATCGCGCCCTGTCGGCACCTCGCCCAGCACGCCGATGTCGGCATCGTAGCTGTAGAGGCTGCTGATCACCGTCTCGGTGTTGCCGGCGCGCACCGAAACCTGCACGCCGGGGTAGCGGGCCCGGAAGCTGCCGAGAATGTGAAGCAGATGATGTGCGGCATCGGCGACGATGCGTAGCGTGCCGGAACGCAGCGCGCGCGACTCCGTCAGCAACTCCAGCGCCTGTTGCTCGGTATCGAACATGCGGTGGGTTATCTCGAGCAGCTTTTGGCCCGAATGGGTCAGCGTGACCTGCTTCTTGTTGCGGTTGAACAACAGCACATCATACTCTTCCTCGAGCTTGCGCACCTGGTCCGAGATCGCCGGCTGGGTCAGGAAGAGCGCCTCGGCGGCGCGTGAAAAGCCACCGCAGATGGCCACCTGGTGAAAGGCTCGCAACTGGACGTAGCGCATCTTCCGTGCCTCCGACACTTCTGAAATCGCCGACATCCTATCATAAGGACCGCTTAGGAAAAGATCAAAAGGAACGATTTGACTTATGTGTTACCGACCCTCAGCCTGAGTGTGGGTCGACGTCTCTGCCGGCCGTTGGCCGGGAGGTCGCCATGCAATTTTCCATCATCCTGCTGCACTTGGCGGGTGCCGTCATGCTGCTGCTCTGGGCCGTGCGCATGGTGCGGACCGGCGTCGAGCGCGCCTGCGGCCCTGCCTTGCGCGATGCGCTGAGACAGGCGCGGGGTGCACGGATCAGGTCGGCGGGCGTCGGCACCGTGCTTGCCGTGCTGCTGCAAAGCTCGACCGCAGTCGCCATCCTGGCGGCCGGGTTTGCCGCCAGCGGCGTGGTTTCGGTGTCGGCGGGGCTGGCGATCCTGCTTGGCGCCGACCTCGGTTCCGCTCTGGTCGTCCAGGTGCTGTCGTTCGATCTGAGCTGGCTGGTGCCGGCGCTGATCCTGGTCGGCGGCGCCATGGCCCTGAAGTTCGAGGCGCGCGGACGCATCCTGATGGGCGTCGCCTTCGTTCTGTTGTCGCTGCATATGATCGGCGAGGCGACCGCACCCATGCGGCAGAGCACCTTGCTGCCACTGGTGATCTCCTACCTGCGCGCGGACTATTTCACCGCCTTCGCCGCTGCTGCCCTGTTCACATGGCTGATCCACTCCAGCGTCGCGGCGATCCTGCTGTTCGTGACGCTTGCCGCGCAAGGCGTCTTGCCGGTCGAGGTCGGCCTGTTCTTCATCCTCGGCGCCAATTGCGGTGGTGCGCTGATTGCGGTGTGGCTGACACGCGGCGATGCCGTCGAGGCGCGCCGTGTCCCGCTTGGCAATCTGATCTTTCGCGGCACGACGGCGCTCGCCGCCTTGTTTGCGCTTCAGGCCGTGACCTTCCCGGCGCATCTGTTCGGCGTAACCGAAGGCCGCCAACTGGTCAACCTGCACCTTGCCTTCAATATGGTGCTGGTCATCTGCTGCTTGCCGTTCACCGGCACGATGGAAAAGCTCGCCACCTTGCTGATCCCCGACAGGCCAGCGGCAAAGGCAGGGGAGGCTGGGGACCTGATGTCACGCCGCACCAGCGCGCTCGACCGCACCGTCATGCGCACACCCGGTCTCGCTCTGGCCAGTGCGACCCGCGAGTTGCTGCGCGTGGGCGAAGTCGTCGAGGTGATGCTGCGCCCGGTGATGGATTTCTTCGACGCCGGCACCGCCGACCAGATTCGCCAAGCCCAAAAACTCGATGAGGAGGTCAACCGCGCCCACACCGAGATCAAGCTCTACATTGCCGAAGTCAATCGCGGCAGCATGAGCGCGGCCGAGGCGCAGCGCGGCATCGAGCTCACCGACTTCGCCATCAATCTCGAACGCGCCGGCGACATCGTCGCCAAGAACCTGCTCGTGCTCGCCCAGGAGCTGCGTGACAAGAACCTGCGCTTTTCACGCGACGGCTGGAGCGAACTGGCCGGGCTTCACAACCGTGTCATGGCCAACATGCAGCTTGCACTCAATGTGCTGGTGTCGAGCGATCTCGAGTCGGCGCGGCAACTCGTCGTCGAGAAGGAGCGGATGCGCAGACTGGAACGCATGAGCCATGACCGTCACCTCAAGCGCCTGCAATCAGGAATGCCGCAGAGCATCGACACCAGCGACATCCACCTGGAGGCGGTGCGGGCGCTGAAGGAGATCAACTCGCTGATGGCCTCGGTCGCCTATCCCTTGCTGACGCAGAGCGGTGATCTGCTCGAAAGTCGGCTGGCGAGAGGGGCAGCGGAAGTGAGGGCTCCTGCACTGGCCTGACGGGCGACATTCTCCGCTGGCGAGTGGCAATCCTTACCATCGTTAGAATCGATACATCGATACAAAATAACGATTTTACAAATAGATCATTCAGGCCAAGAATAAGGCCACATCGAACGCAGATCGAGCGGAGGACAACATGCTCGCCGAGACGAAATTTGCCGCGGAGCCGCTGGCCAGTCCGGCGCTGGGGGAGCCGTATCTTCTGACCCCAGGGCCGCTTACCACGGCCTATTCGGTCAAGGAGGCGATGTTGCGCGACTGGGGATCGTGGGACGGCGACTTCCGCGCCATGACATCGGATATGCGTCGCGGCCTGCTGGCGCTGACCGGGGACAGGAACGATGAGTTCGACTGCGTGCCGATGCAAGGCAGCGGTTCCTTCTGCGTCGAAGCGATGCTGGGTTCGTTTGTGCCCAGAGATGGCAAGGTTCTGGTGCTGGCCAACGGCGCCTACGGCCTGCGCGCCGCGCAGACCATGCAGTATCTCGGCCGCGCCTACACGCTGATCGACAAGGGCGACTATCTGCCGCCGCGCGGCGACGAGGTGGCGGCGGCCCTCGCGGCCGACCCTGATATCACCCATGTCATCGCCATCCATTGCGAGACCAGCTCCGGCATCCTCAATCCGGTCGCCGAGATTGCGCAAGCCGTCCATGCCAAGGGTCGCAAGCTGCTGGTCGATTCCATGAGCGCCTTCGGCGCCGTAGCGCTCGACGTCAACGATATCCGCTATGAGGCGATGGTCTCGTCCGCCAACAAATGCATCGAGGGCGTTCCGGGCTTCGGCTTCATCATCGCCCGCAAGAGCGAGCTGGAGGCTGCCAAAGGCAGGAGCCATTCGCTGTCGCTCGATGTCCACGCCCAGTGGGCGCATCTCAACAAAACCGGCCAGTGGCGCTACACGCCGCCGACGCACGTCGTCGCCGCCTTCCTCGAAGCACTGCGCCAGCACGAGGCCGAAGGCGGCGTCGCCGGCCGTGGCGCTCGCTATACGAGGAACCGCGACGTCATGGTGGCCGGCATGCGCGACCTCGGTTTCGAGACACTGCTCGGGGATCGCTGGCTGTCGCCGATCATCGTCACCTTCTTCAACCCGGCCCATGCCAGTTTCGCCTTCGACCGCTTCTACGATCTGATGAAGGACAAGGGCTTCATCATCTATCCGGGCAAGCTGACCGCAGTGGATAGCTTCCGCGTCGGCTGCATCGGCCAGATGGACGAACATGTCATGCGCCGCGTCGTCGAGGCGGCGGCCTTCTCGCTTCATGAAATGGGCGTCGACACCGCCGCTCCACCCGCCGCGGCACTCGCCGAACGCGCCAAACTCGCCGCCTGAAGCGGCCGATCTCGAGGATATCAGATGAACCAGATGTCTCCCATCAACGTCGCGGTCAACGGCCGTACCTACGCCTGGCCGCGTGTGCCGGCCATCGCCATCTGCCTTGACGGCTGCGAGCCAGCCTATCTCGATGAGGCGATCGAGGCCGGGCTGATGCCGGCTCTGGTCAGGATCAAGCAGAAGGGCACGGCGCGTTTTGCGCACTCTGTCATTCCGAGCTTCACCAACCCCAACAATCTGTCGATCGCCACAGGAAGGCCACCGTCGGTGCACGGCATCTGCGGCAACTATCTCTATGAGCGCGAGACCGGCAAGGAAGTGATGATGAATGACCCGCGCTTCCTGCGCGCGCCGACCATTTTCCAGGCCTTCTACGATGCCGGCGCCAAGGTCGCCGTGGTCACCGCCAAGGACAAGCTGCGTGCCTTGCTTGGCAAGGGCCTTGCCTTCGATGAAGGCCGCGCGCTGTGCTTTTCGGCGGAAAAATCCGACACCACCACCAGGGCCGAGCACGGCATCGACAATGCCTCGAAGCATTTTGGGCTGCCGGTGCCGGAGGTCTATTCGGCCGAACTGTCGGAATTCGTCTTTGCCGCCGGTGTGCAGCTACTGAAGGAGTTCCGTCCCGACATCATGTACCTGACGACCACAGACTATGTGCAGCACAAATACGCGCCGGGCGTGCCGCAGGCCAACGCCTTCTACGAGATGTTCGACAAATACCTGACCGAGCTTGATGCGCTGGGTGCGGCGATCGTCGTCACCGCCGACCATGGCATGAAGCCCAAGCACAAGGCGGACGGTTCGCCCGACGTCGTCTATGTCCAGGACCTTCTCGACGAGTGGCTGGGCAAGGACGCCGCACGCGTCATCCTGCCGATCACCGACCCCTATGTCGTGCATCACGGCGCGCTCGGCTCGTTTGCCACCGCCTATCTGCCTGATGGCGCAGATCAGGCCGGCATCATGGCCCGGCTGGCGAAGATCGACGGCATCATGCTGGTCGTCGACAGCCCGACGGCGTGCGAGCGCTTTGAGCTGCCGGCCGACCGCATCGGCGACATCGTGCTGATCTCGACCGAGAACAAGACGATCGGCACCTCAGAACATCGCCATGACCTGGCGGCTCTGAACGAACCGCTACGGTCGCATGGTGGGCTGACCGAGCAGGAGGTGCCGTTCATCGTCAATCGTGTGCTGCCGGAATTGCCTGATGAACCTGTGTTGAGAAACTTCGACGCCATTTACTACGCCACAATGGCGGCGGCACTGGCGGGCTGAGTGAGTTGGATCGCCGGGAGGGCGTGTCGCCGTCCATGATGGCGCTGGTCGACCCCCACTCCGGCCCTTCGGGCCACCTCTCCCCCTGCCCGGGGGAGAGGAAAAGCCGGTCGCACGCCTGGCGCCTTTCATCTCCCCCGTCGAGCGGGGGAGAGGTGGTCTGCGAAGCGGGCCGGAGTGGGGGTCGACAGTACCAAGAGGCATCGTCATGACCGCCTCCGACGCCCGCCCTCTCTCCCGTCGCGACTGGCTGCTCAGCGAGCGGCCGGCCTCGCGTATGCAGGCAAGGCTCGGTCGCGCCTATGTGGCGTGGCGGCGCTTTTCCGCCAACCGTCTGGCCTTTCTCGGCCTGCTCATCATCGTTGCCCTGCTGGTCGTTGCCGCCCTTGCCGGCGTGCTGGCACCTTATTCTCCGACGTTCGGCGACCTGAAGAACGCGCGCCTGCTGGCGCCGAGCGCCGAGCACTGGTTCGGCACCGATGATCTCGGCCGCGATATCCTGTCGCGCATCCTCTACGGCTCGCGCTGGACCCTTTATGTGGTCATCCTGGTCGCCATCATCGCGGCACCGATCGGCCTCTTGGTCGGCACGGTGGCCGGCTATGCCGGCGGCTGGACCGATGCCATCCTGATGCGCATCACCGACATCTTCCTCGCCTTTCCCAAGCTGATCCTGGCGCTGGCCTTTGTCGCAGCACTTGGCCCCGGCATCGAGAATGCGGTGCTGGCCATCGCCATCACCTCATGGCCGCCCTACGCCCGCATCGCGCGGGCAGAGACGCTGACGGTGCGCAATTCCGACTACATCAAGGCGGTGCAGCTGATGGGCGCCTCGCCCTTCCGCATCGTGCTGCGCCATATCATGCCGCTTTGCATTTCGTCCCTGATCGTCAGGGTGACGCTCGACATGGCCGGCATCATTCTGACCGCCGCCGGGCTCGGTTTCCTCGGCCTCGGCGCGCAACCGCCGCTGCCCGAATGGGGCACGATGATCGCGTCCGGCCGCCGCTTCGTGCTCGACCAGTGGTGGGTGGCCGGTGCGCCGGGCTTCGCCATCCTCATCGTCAGCCTCGG
>NZ_RZTB01000109.1:0-19499 GCF_003997735.1 Mesorhizobium sp. M7A.F.Ca.MR.148.00.0.0
CTCCCCGTCCCTATACGGGGAGAGGATGCCGGCAGGCAGGTGAGGGGCAGCGCCGACCTCAATCACCCACATTCTGCATCTTCCGCTTTTCGTCATATGCCTTGCGCGCCGCGTTGACCTGCGGCCTTGCCGACACTTCCGGCACCGCCACGTCCCACCAATGGCCGCCGGCATCTGTGGAAACCAGCGGGTCGGTGTCGATGACGAGCACCGTGGTGCGCGTATTCTTCCTGGCTTGTGCCAGCGCGTTTTCCAGCCCGGCGATCGACGGCACTTTCTCGGCAATCGCCCCCATGCTCGCCGCATGCGCGGCAAAGTCGATGTCGGGCAGAACCTCGTGGCGCGAGTCCTTCAGCAGATTGTTGAAGTTGGCGCCGCCGGTCGCCATCTGCAGCCGGTTGATGCAGCCATAGCCTCTGTTGTCGAGCAGCACGATGGTGAGCTTGAGGCCGAGCATCACCGAGGTGGCGATTTCGGAGTTCATCATCAGGTAGGAGCCGTCGCCGATCATGACGACGATCTCCTCGCCGGGCTTCGCCATCTTGGCGCCGAGCCCGCCGGCGATCTCGTAGCCCATGGTCGAGAAGCCATATTCGCCATGGTACGAGCCGGGCGCGCCCGCCTGCCATAATTTGTGCAGCTCGCCCGGCAGGCCGCCGGAGGCATTCAGCAGCGTCACACCGGAGCCCATGGCGCGCTGCACGGCGCCGATCACCTGCGCATCGGACGGGTAGGCGGCATTGGTCGACGCGGTCACCTTGGCCGCCTCGGCCTGCCAGGCCTTCTTGCCGGTGGCCGCATTGGCGGTCCAGCTTGCCGGCGCCTTCCAGCCCTTCAGCGCAGCACTGAGTTCGGCCAGGCCCTCGGCCGCATCGGCCACCAATGGCAGGGCGCGGTGCTTGCCGGCGTCGAAGGGCTGCACGTTGAGCCCGATGATGGTCTTGCCCGAATTCTTGAACAGCGCCCACGAGCCGGTGGTGAAATCCTGCAGGCGCGTGCCGATGGCCAGCACGACATCGGCTTCCTCAGCCAGCCGGTTGGCGGCAGAAGTGCCGGTGACGCCGACCGCCGCCATGTTGAGCGGATGGTCGTCCGGCAACGAGGATTTGCCGCCTTGCGTCTCGCAGACCGGGATGCCGGCGCTTTCGGCGAATTTCGCCAGTTCGTCCGACGCCTGCGAATAGAGGACACCGCCGCCGGCGATCACCAGCGGCTTTTTCGCGCCCTTCAGCGCCGCTACCGCGGCGGCAAGCTCATGGCGATCCGGGCGCGGCCGGCGCTGGTGCCAGACCCTCTCGGCAAAGAAACTCTCGGGGTAGTCGTAGGCCTCGGCCTGCACGTCCTGGCACAGAGACAGCGTCACCGGGCCGCATTCGGCCGGATCGGTCAGTACCTGCATAGCGCGGCTGAGCGCCGGGATGATCTGCTCCGGCCGGGTGATGCGGTCGAAATAGCGTGAAACCGGACGGAAGCAGTCATTGACCGTCGCCGTGCCGTCGGAGAAATCCTCGGCCTGCTGCAGCACCGGGTCTGGGATGCGGTTGGCGAAGACGTCGCCCGGCAAAAACAGGACGGGCAACCTGTTTACATGGGCGAGCGCCGCCGCCGTCACCATGTTGAGCGCGCCGGGGCCGATCGAAGAGGTCGCGGCCATGAAGCGGCGGCGGAAATTGGCCTTGGCGTAGGCGATCGCCGCATGCGCCATCGCCTGTTCATTGTGGGCGCGGAAGGTCGGCAGCTCGTCGCGCAGCTGATAAAGCGCCTCGCCGATGCCGGCGACATTGCCGTGGCCGAAGATCGCCCAGACGCCGCCGAAGATCGGGACTTTGCTGCCGTCGATCTCGGTCATCTGGCGGCTGAGGAAGCGGGTCAGCGCCTGCGCCATCGTCAGGCGGATTGTCTTGCTCATGGTGTTTTCCTCCGCAGTCCTGTTCCGCGCCTTCTTATGCCGCCTTGCGGCCGCGCGCGGCAAGCCACGCATCCGTCAACTGTTCGAAGCGCTGCGCCATGTCGGCGATCGCCTCGTCATCCGACATCTTGCCGGCCAGCCATTGCTCGGCCGCATGGACGAAGATGGTTCTGCCGACGGCAAAGCCCTTGACGATGGGCGCCTTGGCGGTGGCGGCGAACGCCGCTTCCAGTTCGTCCTGCGGCGCTTCCAGGCCCAGCAGCACGACGCCGCGGCACCACGGGTCGTGCTTCAGGATCACGGCCTCGACCTTCGCCCAGGCGCCGCTCGACGCCTGCGGCTCGAGCTTCCACCAATCCGGCTTGATGCCGAGCGCATAGAGCTCTTCCAACGCGCGCGGGATCGTCGTGTCGTCGAGCTTGCCATGCTTGCCGGCAATGATCTCGATGAGAAGTTCCCTGCCGACCTTCCGCGCGCCTTCGAACAGGGCGCGCAACTTCTGCTGCTGTTCTTCCTTGAGCGCCGCCGGATCGTCGGGGTGATAGAAACACAGGCATTTGATGCAATGGTCGACCGGCCATTCGACAAGCTGCGAGCCGATGTCCTGCGAGAATTCGAAGCGCAGCGGCCGCGAACCCGGCAACTCCACCGGCCGCCCGAGCCAGGCGAAGGAATGCCTGGCGAATTCGAACATTGCCTTGCGGCCGTGTTTCTCGTCGATCAGCATGCCGTAGCCGTCGCGGCCGGCAGCGACCTTCGCAGCCGCCTTGACCGCCAGCACCTTGAATTCTTCGATCCGCGCCGGATCGGCACCGGCCTTTGCCGCGACATCCTCGAGCTGCACGCGGTGATCGCAGGCGAGCGCCATCAGCGAGGGAATGTCGCGCCGGCGCGTCGTTGCCCAATGGATGTGGTTGATCGCCTCGTCCTTGCGCAACGCCAGATGCTCGCTGCCGTTCTTGAGGAAGAACTGGAGCTCCTCGAAGGTCGGATATTCCGGGGCGCAGAGCAGCCGCGACACGGCGAAGGCGCCGCAGGCATTGGCCCAGGTCGCCGCTGTCGCATGATCTTCGCCACCCAGCCAGCCGCGCAGGAAACCGGACATGAAGGCGTCGCCGGCGCCCAGCACATTGTAGATCTCGATCGGAAACCCCTTGCCGACGACACCGTCCTCGAGGTCGTCGCTGATCGGTCCGTCATAGACGATGCAGCCCATGGCGCCGCGCTTGAGCACAATGGTGGCGGACGACAGCGAGCGGATCGTCTTCAAGGCGCTCAGGCAATCGTCGGCGCCCGACGCGATCATGATCTCTTCCTCGGTGCCGACAATGAGGTCGCAATCGGGCAGCACCGTCTTCAACTGGGCCGAGACCCGGTCCGATTTCACATAGCGCTCGAAGCCTTCGGCATGGCCGGCGAGGCCCCACAGGTTCGGCCGGTAGTCGATGTCGAACACCACCTTGCCGCCCTTGGCCTTCATGATGCGGATCGCCTTGCGCTGCGCGGCATCGCTGTTGGGCCTGGAAAAATGCGTGCCGGTAACGACGATCGAGCGCGCCGAGGCGATGAAGGCCTCATCGATGTCTTCCGGCGCCAGCGCCATGTCGGCGCAATCCGAGCGGTAGAAGATCATCGGCGAAACGCCTTCGTCCTCGACCGACAGCAGCACCAAGGCGGTCAGCCGCTCCTTGTCGGTCTTCAGCCCGTCGACATTGACGCCTTCACGCGTCAGTTGCTCGCGGATGAAGCGGCCCATCTGCTCGTCGCCGACGCGGGTGAGCAGCGCCGAGCGCAGGCCGAGCCTGGCCGTGCCGACCGAGATGTTGGCCGGGCAGCCACCGACCGACTTGGCGAAGGAGGTGATGTCCTCCAGCCGCGAGCCGATCTGCTGCCCATAAAGGTCCACGGAAGCGCGACCGATGGTGATGACGTCGAGCGGCGCGTATTCAGCGTCCACGGCTTCGCTCATTGGAACCTCCCGTCGGCCTTGTTGTGTTGGGGTACACGCGCGAGCGGCAGCGTGGCGCCGGGAATATGAAATAATAATTCCAATCCATAGTCAATATGGAATGAGTGTTCCTTCCATGAAAAGTGCCTTTTCGGCGGTGGATCAGGCCTTGCGCTTGCGGCCCGTGTCGCGTCGCTTCTCGCCGACGCCGACGGTCAGCGCCATGGCCAGCGCCATCGTCGCCGACAGCGAGCGGAAGCCGGCGAAATCGGCCTCGGCAACCTCGAACCAGATCTTGGCGAACTGGGCGAGCGGCGAAAACGAGCTGTCGGTGATGGCGACGATCGGCACGCCCTGTTCCGAAATACTGCGCGCCTCCTCAATCGTCGCCGGCGCGTAGGGCGAGAAGGAGATGGCGATGACGGCATCCGCCGGCGTCGCGAAGCCGATCATCTCGGCATTCAGCCCGGCCGCCGATTCGATCAGCTGGTTGCGGATCTTCAGCTTGCCCAGCGCATAGGCGATGTAGGACGCCACCGGATACGAGCGGCGCTTGGCCAGAACGTAGATGGTTTCCGCCTTCGCCAGCAGGGAAATGGCCTCTTCCAGATGCGCGTCGTCCAGCGTGCGCGAAATGTCGTTGAGCGAGGTCGAGGCGGCGGCGACGAAGCCGTCGAAGATCGACCGGTGGCCGGCACCCCCCTCTGCCTTGGCGCGGAGCGCCTGCAGCCTTTCGTCATAGGATGAGTTGCGCTCGCGCAGCCGTTCGCGAAACACCTGTTGCAGGCTGGTGAAACCATCGAAGCCAAGCTGCTGGGCAAAGCGGATCAGGGTTGACGGCTGCACGCCGGCCGAAGCGGCGATGCTGGCGGCGGTGCCGAAGGCGATGTCGTCAGGATTGTCGAGCGCATGGGCGGCGATCTGGGCGATGCGCTTCGGCAGGCTTTCGCGCCGCTCCAGGATGGTGGTGCGCAGCGTCTCGAAATCGCGAGGTACCCGTTCGTCCATCGTCGCTCTGTCCAGGCTCATGCGTGAAGCGTCCCTCTGTGCATCATCATAGCGAGCCTGCGCAAGAACACCATAAAAAATGAGGCAGACATTCCATTCCAAGAGAAAATGGACTAATTCATCCACGCAACGGTTCAAGCAGTGGAGAAACGGAAAATGGTCGGCGTCGGTCTCATCGGTACGGGTTTCATGGGCAAGTGTCACGCCATCGCATGGAGTGCCGTCGGCGCCGTCTTTCCGGACGTTGCCAAGCCACGGCTGGTCCATCTCGGCGAGGTCAATGAAGAGCTTGCCCTGCGCAAGGCGGGCGAGTTCGGTTTCGCCAAGGCGTCGGGGGACTGGCGCGCCGTCGTCAACGATCCCGAAGTCGATATCGTCTCGCTGACCACGCCCAACCAGTTCCATCCGGAAATGGCCATCGCCATCCTCGAAGCAGGCAAGCATCTGTGGTGCGAAAAGCCGATGGCTCCGAGCTTTGCCGAGGCCGAGGCGATGGCCGAGGCGGCGAGAAAGTCCGGCAAGGTCGCGGCCCTCGGCTACAACTACATCCAGAGCCCGGCCATCCGTCACATCGGTGCGCTGCTCGACGAGAAGATCATCGGCGAGGTCAACCATCTGCGCATCGAGATGGACGAGGACTTCATGGCCGATCCCGAAGCGCTGTTCTTCTGGAAGCACGAAGCAGCTTCCGGCTATGGCGCGCTCGACGATTTCGCCGTGCATCCGCTCTCGCTGGTCTCAGCCCTGTTCGGCCGCGTTGCCAGCGTCATCTGCGACATGGCCAAGCCCTATGCCGATCGCAAGCTGGCCAGCGGCGGCCGCCGCGCGGTCGAAACCTACGATATAGCCAGCGTGCTGATGCATCTGGAAAATGGCATTGCCGGCACGCTGCTGGTCAACCGCTCGGCCTGGGGCCGCAAGGGCCGCATCGCCGTCCAGATTTTCGGCTCTAAAGGGTCGATCCTGTTCGACCAGGAGCGATCGAACGAATTCCAGCTTTACCTCACGGCCGACCGGCCGACCGAGCAGGGTTACCGCACCATCCTGGTGGCGCCGCACCACAAGCCCTATGACCTCTTCGTGCCGGCGCCAGGCCATGGTCTTGGCTTCAACGATCTCAAGATCATCGAGTGCCACGAACTGCTGACGCGGCTTGAAGGCAGGCCGGCGCGGCTAATCGAATTCGCCGAAGGGCTGGAGATCGAGCGCACGGTGCACGCGATGGCGCGCTCCTTCGAGGAGAAGCGCTGGGTCGATGTGCGGTAAGGCGGCGGCTCACCTTCTCCCCTTGCGGGAGAAGGTGGCCTCGCGAAGCGAGGTCGGATGAGGGGTGCTCCAGGGAACACCAACGTCTCACTCCGCTGGAACACCCCTCATCCGTCTCGGCGCTGCGCGCCGATCCATCTTCTCCCACAAGGGGAGAAGGGGAAGTCGCGTCAGCCGCCAACCGCCGCATTGATCTCCCACCCATTGACCCAGACCTGCCGCAAGCGGTCGCCTTCGCCCTTGAAGCGTAGCCCCGTCGCCTGGCAATCCTCGATCCGGTCGCTGCGGAAATTGCGGATCGCCTGGCGCAGCTCGCACCAGGCGACGATGTTGGCGGTTTCGGCGTAGTAGATGAGCGCGATCGGGCGGATGAGCCGCTCGGAGGCGCGGCCCACTTCGTCTCGATAGGAGAGGTCGAGCTTCTCCTCGTCGCGGATGGCGCGTCGCACCAGCGCCAGGTCGATCGCGCCGGTCGAGGGCGCGGCGAAACCCCAGGCATGCAGCGCATTGGCGTCGAATGCCTGGCGCAAGGGTGGTGGCACCGCGCCGGCGATCTTGGCGCTGACGCGCTTGGCCGCCTGCTTGAGCTCGCTGTCGCCCGTGCGCTCCAGCAGCGCCAGCGACAGGACGATCGCCTCCATCTCCTCGATCGAGAACATCAGCGGCGGCAGGTCGAAGCCGGGGCGCAGGATATAGCCGATGCCGCGGCCCCCTTCGATCGGAACGCGCATCGCCTGCAGCGCTGCGATGTCGCGATAGATCGAGCGCACCGTCACTTCCAGCCGCTCGGCAATCGTCGCCGCCGTCACCGGCTGCCGCGCCAGCCGCACGATCTGGATGATCTCGAACAGGCGTGACGCCTTGCGCACTTTTTTCCCCGGGTTCCGATCGCAACTGACACACCATCGTCAGTTGGGTTGACCTATAGGAGCGCCTATCGAATTGAAAATCAACAGGTTCCGCTGCGGTTTGGCGGAGCGAGGCGGCAGGCAACTGACATGGGCTATGCGGAAAATCTCTGGCTTTTCTTTATCCTGCTGTTCGGCATCATCGCCGTTCCGGGCATGGACATGCTCTTCGTGCTTGCCAATGCACTGACCGGCGGCCGCGACAGAGGCCTTGCCGCGACCGGCGGCATCATGGTCGGCGGCGTGGTGCATACGCTGAACGGCGCCATTGGCGTCGGCCTGCTGATGCATTTCGTGCCGATCCTGTTCAAGCCGCTGCTGCTTGCCGGCGCCGCCTACATGGCCTTTATCGGCATCACGCTGATGCGCAGTTCCATCACCGTCGGCCAGGACGGGCCTGCCGGCAGCCGCTCGGCATGGAAGGCGTTTCGCCAGGGTTTTGTGACCTGCCTGATCAACCCGAAGGCCTACCTCTTCGTGCTTGCCGTCTACCCGCAGTTCCTGAAACCGGACTACGGTCCGATCTGGATGCAGGCGACGGTCATGGGGCTGCTGACCGTGGCCACCCAGGCTGCGATCTATGGCGGACTGGCGATCACGGCTGGCCGCAGCCGCAACCTTCTGATCGCCAATCCGCGGGCGACCATTTTTGCCGGCCGGGCGGCCGGACTGCTGCTCTTTGCCGTGTCGGTGTTCACGGCATGGGAGGGACTGAGAGCGGCGTAGGGATTTCTTGCGAAGAAACCCCCACCCCTAACCCCTCCCCACAAGGGGAGGGAGACTCCCGCCCGCGCTGACAATGGCAAACTGCCGAGGCTTTCAGGCGCCAAGGTTCGAGTAGGAGTGCGCGGCAGCGTTCCCTCCCCCTTGGGGAGGTTTAGGGTGGGGGTCGTGCCGGGCAAAGGCCGGCAATAGTGGCTCAAGCGGCTCCCTGCCGGTTGTCGATCATGGCGCGGCGTGCCGAGCGGCGCCACTCGACGGCGCCGGCAAGGCCGTGCAGCACCGTCTCGGTGGTCGCCCAGTCGATGCAGCCATCGGTGATGCTCTGGCCATAGAGCAGCGGCTTGCCCGGCACCACGTCCTGCCGGCCGGCGACGAGATTGCTCTCGATCATCAGGCCGATGATGCGCTCGTCGCCTGCCGCGACCTGGCCGGCGACATCTGCCGCGACCTTGGGCTGGTTCTCGGGCTTCTTGGCCGAGTTGGCGTGGCTGACATCGATCATCAGCCTGGGCGCAACGCCGATGCGGGCGAGTTCCACAGCGGCGGCTTCGACGCTCGCCGCGTCATAGTTGGGCTGAACGCCGCCGCGCAGGATGACGTGGCAGTCCTCATTGCCCGTGGTCGTGGCGATGCCGCTGCGCCCGCCCTTAGTCACCGCCATGAAATGATGCGGCTGGGCAGCCGATTTCACCGCCTCGGCGGCGATGCGCAGATTGCCGTCGGTGCCGTTCTTGAAGCCGACCGGGCAGGAAAGGCCCGAGGCGAGTTCGCGGTGGATCTGGCTCTCGGTCGTGCGCGCGCCGATCGCGCCCCAGGCGACCAGGTCGGCAATGTATTGCGGCGTGGTCATGTCGAGGAATTCGGTCGCCGCCGGCAGGCCGAGATTGTTGACGGCCGACAGCACGTTGCGCGCCATCCGCAGCCCCTTGTCGATGTTGAAGCTGCCGTCGAGGTCGGGATCGTTGATCAGGCCTTTCCAGCCGACCGTCGTGCGCGGTTTCTCGAAATAGACCCGCATCACGATCTCCAGCCGGTCCGACAGGCTCTCGCGCAGCGCCGCCAGACGGCTGGCATAGTCGACGGCCGCGACTGGATCGTGGATCGAACATGGGCCGACAATGACGAGCAGCCGGTCGTCGGTGCCGTTCAAGATGGCATGGGTTGCGTTGCGCGATGCGCTGACGGTGCGCGTCGCCGTCAAAGTGCGCGGGATCTCCCGCATCACCTCGTCCGGCGTACTCAGTTCTCGGATTTCCTTGACCCGGAGGTCGTCTGTGGTGGTCAACACGGCTTTCTGCTCCTGTCGAGAGCATGATGCCGAAAAGTGTGAAGCGGTTTTCGGACGACATCATGCTCCTCTTTGATTTAGAGGAAACCTGCCGGCTGAAACAAAAAAGCCGCCAGGTATGGCGGCTGTTCGGATCTTGTTGCTGCAATCTTCAGATCGAGCGCAATCCTCCCGCCGCCAGCGAGCTCCTAAAGTACCAATATGTGGCGGTCAGGTTGATCATGCGATTCATATAGTCGATGCGGCGGCGCTTGTCACGTGCCCTGATGAGGCTGCTATCGTCATCCAGTCCAGGGATCAAAAAGTTCAATTCCAAAACCTTCGAAATCCTTCGTATTGCGTGTTGCCAAGGTAAGCTCCTGCGCAATCGCCGTGGCTGCGATCAGGCCGTCCATCGACGACAGGCCGCGACCGCTGCGTTTTGCAAACCCCATCAAGTCGCCCCAGGCCAAGGCAACCGGTTCGTCCACCGGAAGAACCCTCTGCTCGAAGCGCTGCGGCAGGTCCCGAGCAAGCCACTCGGCCAGGGCCTCACGTTTCCGACCCTCATCCATGAGGGCGACTCCGCGCCGGATCTCGGCGATCGACACGACGCTGATGAAGGAGCGGTCCTCATCAAGCCGATCCAGCCAGTTCAGAACGCGTGCGTCCGGCGCCGGTCGTGTCACTTCAGACAGGACATTCGTATCGAGCAGAAGCCTCACAGCGGCAGATCACGCGGTTCGTCGCGCTGACGCTCAAGGTTGATATCGGCGCCGCGCAGCGGCGACTCCAGTAGGAACTCCGCAAGCGTACCCTTGCGCCCGGTCTTGCGCTGCCATTCCTCGGCCGAGACGACAACCACGCTTGGTTTGCCGTTTCTGGTGATCGTCTGCGGCGAAGACTGCGCGCGCTCGATAACCTCCGAGAGCCGGGCTTTTGCCCCGGCGACCGTCCAATTGGTATTCTCTTTGGGCGCAGACAGCCTTGCGACCTCCATGACCAGTCTGACTATCTTGACTATATGGGAGTGGTGATGCGGCGGCAACAGGGGAAGGGAGGCTTTCAGAGCTCGGGTCCCTTGGTGATTTTGGTCTGGAGCCGGTCACGCTGGCGAGGGCAAGCTCGGCCAAGGCTTGGCCGAGCTGCTTCTGGACGAGAGGCTATTCGGCTGACCCTATTCCGGAGACGACCCCGCAATGCTCTGGTCATAGTCGACCAGCGATCCGGTCATGACACCGGACTGCGGGCTGACCATGTAGCTGATCAACCGTGCAAGCTGGTCCGGCTTGACCAACTGGCCCATCGGCTGCGCCGCTTCGGCCTTTGCCAGCCAGTCGTCCGGCGCGTCGTGCCACTTCTTCTGCACGATGTCCTCGCCCTCTGTGTCCATCCAGCCGGGCAGCACCGCATTGCAGCGGATGCGGTTGTGGCGATAGGCATTGGCGACGTTCTTGGTCAGCGTCATCAGCGCGCCCTTGCTGGTCGAATAGGGCGTCAGGAACGACTGGCCGGTATGCGCCGACATCGACAGCACGTTGACGATTGAGCCGGGTGCCTTCTTTTCCAGGAGATGCGCCACCACGCCTTGCATCAGGAAAAACGGGCCGCGCACATTGGTGTCGAAGATGGTGTCGAAAAGCTCCTCGGAGGTTTCGACCAGCGAACCGCGCGCCGATGTCGCGGCGGCGTTGACCAGGGCGTTGATGGTGCCGAAATGCGAGATCGCGGTGGCGACCGCCCGCTTGCAGTCGGCCACTTTAGAGACGTCGGCGCTGATGAAGATCGCGTCGACGCCGGCTCTCCTGAAATGGGCGACGGCCTTGTCGCCCTTCTCCTGCGAACGGCCGATGAGCGCCAGTGCCCGGCAACCTTCCTCGGCCAGAGCTTCGGCGACGGCAAAGCCGATCCCCTGGGCGCCACCTGTGACGATGGCGCGCGTCTTCGAATTGCGATCGGCGGATGTGCTCATCGCTCTGCTCCCTGTACCCTAGTTTCCGGTTCTTACTTGTCGAGACGGACGGTCTTGCCGGTCGTTGCTGATTTCAGCGCCGCGTCGGCCAGCTTCAGCGCCACCAGCCCATCCGCACCGCTCGGCGACGCTTTCTTGCCCGAGGTCGCGGCCGTGATGAACGCGGCGATCTCAATAGCGTAGGCGTCGAGATAGCGGGTCATGAAGAAGTCGTGCAGCGGCGGGCGGGTATAGCCCTTCTCGTTGGCCAGTTCGATCGACACCGGGCGCTGGTTCTCGGCGGCAACCATGCCTTTCGAGCCATGCACCTCGATGCGCTGGTCGTAGCCATAGGTGGCGCGGCGCGAATTGGAGATGACCGCCTGCTTGCCGGAAGCGGTTTCCAGGATGACGCTGACGCTATCGAAATCGCCGGCGGCACCGATCTTCTTGTCGACCAGCACCGAGGCATGGGCGCTGACCGCCACGACCTCTTCGCCGAGCAGGAAGCGCGCCATGTCGAAATCATGGATGGTCATGTCGCGAAAAATGCCGCCCGAGCGCTTGATGTAGTCGATCGGCGGCGCGCCGGGATCGCGCGAGGTGATGGTGACCATCTCGACGGTGCCGATGGCGCCGTCGTCGATTGCCTTGCGCACGGCGGCGAAGTGCGGATCGAAGCGGCGGTTGAAGCCGACCATCAGCGTCGCCTTGGTCTTCTCGACCACGGCCAGGCACTTCTCGACGCGCTTGACGTTGAGGTCGATCGGCTTCTCGCAGAAGATCGCCTTGCCGGCCTTGGCGAAGCGCTCGATCAGATCGGCATGGGTGTCGGTCGGCGTGCAGATGACGACGGCGTCGATATCACCGGCTTTCTCGATATCCTCGATGCTGCGCACCTCGGCGCCATAGGCGCTCGCCAGCTCTTTGGCGGCCTTCTCGAACGCATCGGCAACGGCAACCAGTTTGGCCTGCGGGTTGGAGCCGACGGCGCGGGCGTGGACCTTGCCGATGCGGCCGGCACCGAGGAGAGCGAAGCGAACGGTCATGGGTATTTCCTCTGGGGGATGGATTAGAGAGAGTTGTGTCCGCACCTTCCCTGAGGAAGGGGGCAAGATTACTTCACGCACGCATACCTTAAAACAGGGTGATCATCCTGTTTAGGCCGCGAGTTCCGCCTCCCCGGTCTTGGCGCCGGTGATGTAGGAGACGATGTCGTTTCCGTCGGTGTTCTCCTTGCGCAGATTGGCGACGATGCGGCCGCGCCGGAACACGACGATACGGTCGCAGAGATCGAACACCTGGCGCATATTGTGGCTGATCAGGATCAGCGGCTCGCCATTGTCCTTGAGCGTACGGACGATGTTTTCGACCTGCGCGGTCTCCTGCACGCCAAGGGCAGCCGTTGGCTCGTCCATGATGATCAGCTTGGAGGCGAAGGTCGCGGTGCGGGCGATCGCCACGCACTGGCGCTGGCCGCCCGACATGTGGCGGATGGTGTTGGACAGATTGGGGATCTTCACCGCCGTGCGGACGAGCGCCGCCTCGGTCGCCTTGCGCATGTATTTGCGGTCGAGAATCGAGAACGGGCCGAGATTGAACAAAACCTTCTCGCGGCCGAGGAACAGGTTCGACGGCACGTCGAGATCGTCGGCCAGCGCCAGGTTCTGGAACACGGTCTCGATGCCCGCCGTACGGGCCTCGATCGGCCCGGCAAAATTCACTTCCTTGCCGTCGAACCAGATCTGGCCGCTGGTGCGCTGCTCGACGCCGGTGATCTGGCGCACGAAGGTCGATTTGCCGGCGCCGTTGTCGCCCATGATGGCGACATGCTCGCCCTTGCGCAGTTCGAAATTCGCCCCTTCCAGCGCGTGCACGCCGCCATAGCGCTTGGTCAGGTTTTCAGTCTTCAGGACGATGTCTGACATGGTCATGCCCTCATTGCCCGCAGGCGTTGGCGCCACTGGTCGAGAACCACCGCACCGACGATGATCACACCCTTGACCATCTCCTGGTAGTAGGCGTCGAGGCGCAGGAAGGTGAAGCCGGAGATGATGACGCCGAAGATCAGCGAGCCGATCACCGTGCCGATGATCGAGCCGCGGCCGCCCGACAGGGAGACGCCGCCGATGACCGCCATGGCGATGGCGTCGAGCTCGTACATCACGCCCATGCCGGACTGCGCGGTCAGGTTCTTGGAGCTCAGCACCACGGCGGCGAGCGCGGCGAGAATGCCGGCGATGACGTAGACCAGGATCTTGTGGTTGGCGATCTTGATGCCGGACATGCGCGCGGCGTCCTCGTTGGAGCCGATCGCGTAACAGTGCTTGCCGTACCTGGTGTAGGTCATGATCAGCTGGAACAGGATGGCCAGCGACAGGAAGATGACGACGGGCATCAGGCCTTTGCCGATGCCGGCGAAACTCTCGGTGGGAAACGAGATCGGCTGGCCCTTGGACCACCATTTGGCGATGCCGCGCGCGGTCACCATCATGCCGAGCGTGGCGATGAACGGCGGAATGCGCGTGTAGGCGATCAGCGCGCCATTGACCAGGCCGGCGAACAGGCCGCAGGCGATCGCCACCAGCAGCGGCACGATGACAGGCAGGTCGGTCCAGCCTTGCGCCAGGAACATCGCCTTGGGATTGGGGTTGCCGTTGACCGTCGCCACCTGGGCGAAGCTCATGGCGATCATGGCGGTCGCGCCGACGATCGAGCCCGAGGACAGGTCGATGCCGCCGGTGATGATCACTTGCGTCACACCGATGGCGATGATGCCGACGATCGACACCTGCAGGATGATGATCTGCAGGCGCGCTTCGTTGAAGATGCCGCCGACGTCGCTGCGTGTGTTGAACAGGAAGCTGTCGCCGAGAAAAATGCGGCCGATCAGTTCGAAGATGACGACGAGAATGACCAGTGCCAGGAAAACATTGAACTCGGCCGGCCATGTGCGCTTCTTCGCATCATAACCGACGCCGCCCACGCCATGAGATGTCTGTGCCACGTATTCTGTCCTCCATCAGCCGCGGTCGCCCTCGCGCCTGCGGCGCTGAGGGAGAGAGGGGAGCGGCGCTGTCTTGGTCGAGAGCGCCGCTCCGTATCGAACCGTTGGCGGCTCAGTTCTTCTTCAGGAACTTGTCGATGTTGGCTGGCGTCACCAGCTGGAAGGGCACGTAGACCTTGTGCTCGACCTTCTCGCCCTTGGAGAGCTTGAGCGCCGCATCGAGAGCGCCGGCGCCCTGGCCGGCGGCGTCCTGGAACACGGTCACGTCGAGGTCGCCCGCCTGCATGGCCGCCAGCGCGTCCTGGGTGGCATCGACGCCGCCGACGACAACCGCCTTCATGTCGATGTTGCCGGCCTTCATCGCCTGGATGGCGCCGATGGCGCTTTCGTCATTGTTGGCGATGACGCCGTCGAACGGCTTGCCGGTCGACAGCCAGTTGGTCATCAGGTTCTGCGCCTCGTCGCGGTTCCAGTTCGACGTCTGCTTGTCGATGATCTTGATGAAGCTGCACTCCGGCGTCGCGATCACGTCGTCGATGTCCTTGGTGCGCTGCACGGCGGCCTGGTTGGAAAGCTCGCCCATGATCACATAGACATTGGCTTCCTTCTTGCCGGCTTCCTTGAACAGGCGGCAGACTTCCTTGGTCTCGAGCGTGCCGGAATCGGCTTCGTTCGAGGCGACGAAGGCCTGGTTGTCGGGCAGCGTGTCGACATTGACCGGCTCGCGGTTGACATAGACCAGCGGGATCTTGGCGGCCGCCGCGGCATCCGACATCGCCTGCGTGGCCGAAGTGTCGACCGGGTTGACGATGATGGCATCGACGCCGGAGGCGGCGAAGTTCTTGATCTGGTCGAGCTGCTTGGCAACGTCGTTCTGTGCGTCCTCGACCTGCAGCTCGACGCCGCTCATGCCCTTGGCCTGCTCGATCATGCCGTTGCGCAGCACGGTCAGGAAGTTGTCGTCGAACTTGGCCATCGACACGCCAACCTTGGCGGCCATGGCGGATGAGCTCATCAGCGCCGCGAAGGCGACGCCCAAAATCAATTTCTTCATTGTGTTTCTCCTCCACATATTGGTGTCCGGTTTCACCGATTTATCCGGAATCCCCGATCTCCCCGGGGAATCTCTCCCTGATGTCTCTTCTGTTCCGGGTGACGCCTGCCTCTTGGCTGGAACGTCAAACCCTCCGTTTGAAACAGATATTCCGGAACGAAAGAACCAAAATACACAGATGATGAAATATTTATTCCATTTCACATCGGGGCGTCAAGGGCGATTCCGCGGCCTGCGGGCCGATTTACGCCTCGCTCTGATGGATTCTATCATTTGCCTCGGCGGCCTTGCGCGGCGGCGGGCTAGATGTTTTCCGGCAGATAGATGTCGAAGGGCAGGAAGGTCTGGCCCGGAGCGTTGGCGGCGCCGGTCTCGATGGCATGCGCCATCAGGTCGACAAGCTCACGGCACAAAGCGGCGAGCGGGGTCGAGATCACCATGGTGAGGATGTTGTCGGCGAGTGCCGCGCGCGATTCGGCGTTGATCTCGTTGCAGACGACCACCGGCATGGTCGCGGGCTTCGCTGCCCGCAGCGCCGAAACCGCGCCTTCCATGCCGCCGCCCGCGACGTAGCAGCCGGCAAGATCCGGATAACGCGCCAGAAGATCGATCATCGCGTCATGGGTCACCTGGTTGGCTTCCAGATTGACCAGCGTTTCAAGCACGCTGAACTCCGGCGCATGCTCGCGGAAGAAGGAGCGAAAGCCGATCTCGCGCAGCTCATGGCCGTGGAAGCGGTGGCTGCCGACGAAGAGGGCGACCTTGCCGGGCCGCTTGGCTGCTTTGGAGATCATCCATGCGGCGGTGCGCCCGACCTTGCGGTTGTCGAGGCCGATATAGCCCTCCCGGATGCCGGCGGCAAAGTCGGACAGGACCGAAAAAACCGGCTGCCCTCTCGCCTTCAAGGTTTCCACGACCGCTGTCAGGGTCGGATGGTCCGGACCGACAACGGCGATGGCCCTCGATTTCGCCGCCAGCCTGCGCATCTGGGAGGCGATCTCGTCGGGAGCCAGGGAACTGGCGAAATCGATGGTCGCAACGCCGCGGAAGCGTTGCGATTGCGAGATGGCCAGTTCGAGTTCCCGCGCGAAGTCGCCGTAGAAGGCATCATTGCCCCGCAGCAGCAGGAAGCCCAGCCGGTACTCCGGCAATTCCTGGCGCATGCGCTGCTTGATAAGGCCGGCGGCGTGATAGCCGATATCGGTAGCGGTCTCGTAGACGCGGCGCGCTGTCTCCTCGCGCACCGGCAGCCGGTTGTTCAACACGCGGTCGACGGTGGCGACACTGACGCCCGAGATGCGCGCCAGATCAGATATGGTCGGCCGCTTCACCATGCTTGCCCCGTCGGATTTGCTTGAGCCTTCGTACAGCATCCTGATGGAAAATGATAGAAACTATCTTTATGATGTTGAGTCCATCATCGGTCGGCGTTACTTTGACGCTAGAAGCCAAAGGAATTCATGGCATTCGCCTTGGCGGATGCCTTTGCCGAGGGAGGCAATCATGTCCACTGCGCCGTCCCGGCGTGACTACAGCCTGATCGGCCGCGATGCCAAGCTCGCGGTCGAGACCGGCCTGTCGGCGGCCGAGTGGTATCACACCGCCATACCGCGCAAGCAGATGAAGGAGCTGATGCAGCGCTCCGACGGGCCGGCGATCCGCGATACGGCAATCTGGTTCGCCGCGCTGATCGTCAGCGGCGCCGGCGGTGCCTGGTTCTGGGGCAGTTGGTGGTGCGTGCCGTTCTTCTTCGTCTATGGCGTCCTCTACGGCTCCTCGACGGATTCACGCTGGCACGAATGCGGTCATGGCACCGCCTTCCGGACGCAGTGGATGAACGACGCGGTCTATCAGATCGCCTGCTTCATGATCATGCGCAATCCGGTGACCTGGCGCTGGAGCCACACGCGCCACCACACCGACACCGTCATCGTCGGCCGCGACCCGGAAATCTCGGTCATGCGGCCGCCTGATCTGGTTCGCGCCATGCTGGGCTTCGTCGGTGTGCTCGACGCCTGGCATGCGATGTCAGACATGCTGCGCAACGCCGCCGGCAACATCAGCGCCGCCGAAAAGACCTTCATTCCCGAACAGGAACAGCCCAAGGCGATCCGCGTCGCCCGCATCTGGACGGCGATCTATGCCGCCACCGTCGGGCTGGCGCTCTACACCGGTTCGTTCCTGCCGCTGATGCTGGTCGGCCTGCCCAGGCTCTACGGCGCCTGGCACCATGTCATGGTGGGGCTGCTGCAGCATGGCGGCCTGGCCGACAATGTCACCGACCACAGGCTGAACAGCCGCACCGTCTACATGAACCCGATCAGCCGCTTCATCTACTGGAACATGAACTACCATGTCGAGCATCACATGTTTCCGATGGTGCCCTATCATGCGCTGCCGAGGCTGCACGAACTGATCAAGCACGACCTGCCGGAACCGACACCGTCGATCCTGGCCGGCTATCGCGAGATGATCCCGGTCTTCCTGCGCCAGCTGCGCAACGAGGACTATTTCCTCAAGCGCGAGCTGCCGCCGACCGCACGGCCATATCGCGAAGAATTCCACAACGAAACTATCGCCGCCGCGGCGGAATGATCGTGCTTTCATCCGATCTAGACTGTTTATTTAACGCAATTCCGGGCGGAAAACCGCTGCGCACTTTTCCTGGATTTGCTTTTGGGAGGACTTGAATGAGCGACTGGGTCGAGGCCTGCGCCACCGGCGACATAGACGAGGAGGATGTGATGCGCTTCGACCATGGCGGCCGCACCTTTGCCATCTATCGCAGCCCCGACGACGAGTTCTTCGCCACCGACGGCCTCTGCACGCATGAAAAGGTGCACCTGGCCGACGGGCTGGTGATGGACGACATCATCGAATGTCCCAAGCACAATGGCCGCTTCAACTACAAGACAGGTGATGCCCGCGGCGCGCCGGTCTGCGTCAATCTCAAGACCTATCCGGTCAAGGTCGATGCCGGCAAAGTCCTGATCCAGATCGGATGACTGACATGGCGGGGGGGATGGTCATCATCGGCGCCGGCGAATGCGGCGGGCGGGCGGCATTGGCGCTGCGCGACCTCGATTATCGGGGGCCGGTGACGCTGGTCGGCGATGAGCCGCATCTGCCCTACGAGCGCCCGCCTCTGTCCAAGGAGGCGATGGCCAGCGATACGCCCGAGATCAAGGCGATCGCCAGCGACGCCATTCTGGCCGAGAAATCGATCCGGCATATCCATTCCGTCCAGGCCGTGGCGATCGATCCGGCGGCGCATGCGGTGCGCCTGTCGGACGGATCGGTCCTGCCTTACGACAAGCTCCTGCTGGCAACCGGTTCGACGCCGCGCAAGCTGCCGATGCCCGGCCTTGGCGCGCACTGCGTCTATCTCAGGACCTTCGCCGACGCGCTCGCGATTCGCGCGCATCTCACCCCCGGCAACCGTATCGCCATCATCGGCGGCGGTTTCATCGGCCTCGAACTTGCCGCCGCGGCACGCAAGCTAGGCGCTGCGGTCACCGTTATCGAGGCGCAGCCGCGCATCCTGATGCGCGGCGTGCCGGCGGAGATCGCCGAAATCATCCATGACGCGCATGTCGCCGAGGGCGTTGATATTCTGTGCGGGGACGGCATTGCGTCCATCGCCGACGACGGCAACGAGGTGCGCATAGCGCTTGCCGGCGGCCGGGAAATCGTCGCCGACCTCGCGATCATCGGCATCGGCGCCGTGCCGGTGACCGGGCTGGCGGCCGAAGCCGGCCTGGCGATCGACAACGGCATCGCTGTCGATGCGCAATTGCGCAGCAGCGATCCCGACATCTATGCCGCCGGCGATTGCTGCTCGTTTCCGCTCGCCGTCTATGGCGGCCGCCGCGTCCGGCTGGAAGCTTGGCGCAACGCCCAGGAACAGGGCGCGCTGGCGGCCAGGAACATGCTCGGTGCCGGCGAGGCGCATGCGGCGGTGCCGTGGTTCTGGTCGGATCAATATGGTCTGTCCCTGCAGATCGCCGGGCTCGCCGACGAAGGCAGCAGCACCGTGCGCCGCGACCTCGGCGACGGCGCTTTCATCCTCTTCCATCTGGCCCAAGACGGCAGGCTGGTGGCGGCCAGCGGCATCGGCCCCGGCAACGCGGTCGCCCGCGATATCAGGCTTGCCGAAATGCTGATCGGCAAGCACGCGAAACCGGCGCCGGAAGCGCTGGGATCACAGGCGGTCAAGCTGAAGTCGCTGCTGGCGGCGTGAGCCGTCACGCCAATTGCCGACGTCTGCGCTGCCCCTCATCTGCCTGCCGGCATCTTCTCCCCGTATAGTGACGGGGAGAAGGGCGCTATCATCGCCGGTTTCGCCAATCACCAGCATCGCAAGAAGGGCGCCGAGGTTGCGGCCAGCCCCTTTCTCCCCGTCGCTATACGGGGAGAAATGTCCGGCAGGACAATGAGGGGCGGCGCAGGCGTCGGCAA
>NZ_RZTB01000010.1:0-20591 GCF_003997735.1 Mesorhizobium sp. M7A.F.Ca.MR.148.00.0.0
GGCACCTTGTCTGCGACCTCCGCCTGAATGACCGAAACCACATGAACAGCGTGCGGGATCTGGGCATCGGCGGCACACAAGCTGGCGATTGCCTGATGGCGATGATCGAGGGAAACGGCCTGTAGGACGGAACGCGGGGAAAGTAGAGCCCGCTTGACTGCCTGGCTTGACACTCCCGTCACTCAAGACAGTAACCGCAGGGGGATCGCGGCACGCTACTGGCATCGGGCTGAGCTTTGCGGCAGGTGAAATCCGGCAGAGGGCACAACCGCCGATTCCTCATCCTCTTTCTTCACACTGACGAACTGCACAGCGCATCAGAAAATCGAAATTGCCCCTGCCGCCCTGAGCCGCGATGGTCTTTACGCAAGCAGCCGGCTTAGGGCTGTGGAGGAAACGTCGTCGCGGCAAAGCCCCTGGGGCAAGGCCGCTTTGGCACGCCGCTGGTTCAAACCGGCAGCGAGGGAGGAACTGACTTGGCTGGTTCGGGCAAATCCGACACCGCGCGCTTGGGCATCAAAATGTCCCAGGAACTCGTCGTCGGCGTGATCTCGGCCGTCCTCTTCCTGGTGTTCTCGGCGACGCTCAACAATTTCCTGAGCCAGGGCAACATCCTTGCCATTCTCAAGAATGTCTCCATCCTCGGCACGCTGGCCGTCGGCATGGGGTTCATCGTCGTCGGGCGCGGCATCGACCTGACCATGGTGGCGGTGATGGTGGTCGGCGTCGCCTTCAGCATTTGGATCTCCACCTGGGGCGTCGACTTCACGCTGGCCATCATCTGCGGCGCCATCCTGGTCGCGGCCATCGGCCTGTTCACCGGGGTCATGGTGGCGGTGGCCGAAATTCCGCCGATCTTCGCCACCCTTGCCATCGCGTCCTCGGTATACGGCTCTGGCCGCATCGTCTTTGCGTCCGACGTGCTCTATGCCCCCTCCGGTATCGGCTGGCTGAAATTCGTCGGCAACGGAACCGTCCTTGGCATCCCGATGTCGGTGATCATCTTCGCGGTGGTGGCCGCGCTCATGGGCTTCTTCCTGAGGAAGACCCGCTTCGGCCGGCTCGTCTATGCCACTGGCGACAACCCGAACGCGGCCCGCGCCACAGGGCTGCCGACGCGCCCGATCATCGTGACGCAATATGTCATCAGCGCCCTCATTGCCTATACCGCCGGCATCATCATGCTGGGACTGGTCACCGGCATCGACACGCGCCTCTACAATTCCAGCCTGATCTACGACGTGCTGCTGGTGGTCGTGCTGGGCGGCATCGGCCTCTCCGGTGGCCAGGGCGGCGTACGCAACGTCATCGTCGGCACCATCCTGGTCGGCATCCTGACCAACGGGATGACGATCCTGAACTTCAGCTACACCAGCCAGAATCTGATCAAGAGCGTGATCCTGCTGGGCGCGCTGGCGATCGACGCCATCATCAATCCGCGCGACGAGCAGACCTCGCAAAGCGGCGACATCTGAAACAAGAACCGAGACATAAATCTGGGAGGAGAAACATGAAATTGTTCAAGAACTGCCTGTTCGCGGGCATGACAGCGCTCGCGCTGCTGGGCGCGGCGAAAATCACCACGGCGCAGGAAACCGACCAGGTCGGCCGCTCCACGTATCTCGAGGCGCTCAAGGGCAAGAAGGTCATCTTCGTGCCGATCTCACAGGGCATGGACCTCAACCAGGCGTGGGTGGTGGTGTGGCAGCGTCACGCGGCACGCTACGGCTTCAGCCTTGAAGTGCGTGATCCCTCCGGCGACACCAATGCCGGCATCCGCGCCATGCAGGGCGCCATCGCCGAGAAGCCGGACCTGATCATCGTGCAGAACCCCGATGTCCAGACCTACGCACGCCTGTTGAAACAGGCGCAGGCGGCCGGCATCAAGGTGCTGCAAGTCAACATGCAGTCGGCCACCCAGACCGACAGTTATGTCGGCAATGACTGGATCGAAATGGGCCGTCTCGAAATGGGCGAACTGGCCAAGCACTGCACCGGGCCCAATGCCGTCTCGCACAAGGTGGTCTGGCTCGCCGGCGTCCAGACGGGCGCCGCCAACATCTACATGCGCACCGGCATCGACGAGGTGCTGAAGGCCAATCCCGAGCTGCAGCTCGTCTCCGACCAGCCGGCCGATTACATGAGCGAAAAGGCCCGCCAGATCACCGAGACGGTCCTCCAGCAGCATCCGGACCTGTGCGGCATCATGGGCATCTGGGACAATGCCGAGGTCGGCGCAGGCGCCGCCGTCGCGGCCGCCGGCAAGCAGGACCAGGTGACGATCGTTACCAATGGCGCCGGCAGCGCCACGGGCTGCGAGAGCATCAAGAACGGGCTGCTCGACGTGATCTTCAACTTTAATGCCCCGATCCAGGCCGAGATCGCCGCACAGCAGATTTCCGAGCTGCTGCAGCAGCCCGACCGGCAAGCGGGCAGCGAGAAGACCATCTTCTTCGGTCCGATCACCCGCGTCGACAAGGCCAATGCGACCGGCAGGAATTGCTGGAAGCTGGACGAGCTCAAGTAACGGACTTCCTTGATGAGCATGGCCGAAAGCCTTGTGCGCTGGCGCTACCGCCTGCTCCCCGACCACGTGGTCGGGGAGATCCTGACCAAGAAGTGGATCGACAGCGTCATCCCCTTCACGGCGCTGGCCATTTTGTGCGCGATCTTCGGCTCGATCGTGCCGGGCTTCTTCGATCTGGCGACGCTGACCAATCTCAGCGGCCAGACCGCCGAGCTTGGCCTGGTGGTGCTCGGCATGACCATCGTCATGGTGTCGGGCGGCATCGATCTGTCGGTCGGGTCGACCTTCGCGCTCGCCGTTCTGGTCACGCTGTATGGCATGAATGTCGAGCAGTGGAGCTTTGGTACCGGCCTTCTGGCGTGCCTGGGCCTCGGCGTCGTCTGCGGCGCCATCAACGGCTTCCTGGTTGGCTTCCTGCGCATGCGGGCCTTTCTCACCACGCTGGTGACGCTCATCATCTACCGCTCGACCTTCGACATCGTCTTCCCGCAGGTCTCGACGCGGATCGTCACCAGCGGTTCGGATTCGCCGGCCTATGATTTCCTTGGTTTCGGCACGATCTGGGGCGTGCCGACATCCTTTGTGGTCTTCGTCGTCATCGCGCTGATCATCCATCTCGTGCTGTCGCGCGCCCGCTATGGCTGGCGGCTGTTCGCGGTCGGCGGCGCGCGCCGCTCTGCCTACAATGCCGGCATCAATGTGCGCTTCATCTTGTTCAGCGCCTATGTCTTGTGCTCGGTGCTTGTGGCACTCTCCGGCTTCTTCTTCTCGGCTCGCATCGGCAGCGCTGCTTCCGACATCGGCACCGGGCTCGAACTGCAGGTGTTGACCGCGACCGTGCTCGGCGGCATCTCGCTCGGCGGCGGGCGGGGCTCGGTCGCCAAGGCGCTGATGGGCACCGTCTTCGTGCTTGTCCTGTCGAACAGCCTGCTTGCGCTGGCCGTGCCCGGCCCGGTCAATTTCCTGATCCTCGGCATCGTGCTGCTTTTGTCGGTGCTTCTCGACGTGCGCTGGGTGAAGAACCGCCACAAGATCCTGCGCAGTGTCTACATCTCGCCGACCTTCGCCAAGATGCCGCAGGCGATCTCGACCGCGTCCGGCGCGCCGATGGCGGTGAACGACCGGTTGAAGGACGTCGGCGTCATAGGCCTCGGCATTCTCGACGGCGCGGAGGATGTGATCTTCGACCGGCAGGACCGTCTCTACACCGGCAGCCGCCAAGGCGAGATCCTGCGCTTCCAGCCGCCACACTACACCGACAGCGAAGTGTTCGCACATATTGGCGGCTCGCCACTCGGCATGGCTTTCGACCGCGACGACAACCTCGTCATCTGCGTCGCCGGCATGGGCCTCTATCAGGTATCGCCGGCCGGGGATGTAAAACTGCTGACCGCCGAGACCAACCGCTCACTGACCTCGGTGGTCGACGACTCCACCATGAAGCTCGCCGACGACTGCGACATCCTTCCGGACGGCCGCATCGTCTTCTCGGAAGCGACAGTGCGCTTCGAGATGCATGACTGGTATGCCGACGCGCTGGAAAGCCGCGGCAACGGACGCATCATCGTCCATGATCCCAAATCCGGTTCGACACGCACACTGCTGTCGAACCTCGTCTTCCCCAATGGCATCTGCACGGCCTTCGACGGCCAGTCGGTGCTGTTCGCCGAAAGCTGGGCCTGCCGCATCAGCCGCTACTATTTCGATGGCCCGAAGAAGGGCCAGGTCGAGCGCGTCATCGAGGGCTTGCCCGGCTATCCCGACAACATCAACCGCGCCTCCGACGGCACCTACTGGCTGGCCCTGATGGGCATGCGCACGCCGGCATTGGATCTCTCGCTTGAAATGCCGGGCTTCCGCCGCCGCATGGCGCGGCGCGTATCGGAAGATGCGTGGCTGATGCCCAATCTCAACACCGGCTGCGTGCTGCGCTTCGACGAAAACGGCCAGATCCTCGAAAGCCTGTGGGACCAGGCCGGCGAGAAGCATCCGATGATCACCTCTATGCGCGAGCACAAGGGCATCCTCTATCTCTGCGGCATCTTCAACAACCGCATGGGCACTTTGCCCCTGAAAGGCGTCGATCCCGACTGGTTCAGCTCGGATTCCTACTGGGGCAAAAAGTCATGAGCGGTTTGAACCAGCTTCTTGACCGCTTTCTCGGCCGTGGCGAGTGGGCCGTGACCGTGCCGACGCTCGACGGGCCGTTGCTGCCCAACCAAGGACTGGAGGAAGCCGGTCAATTCGCCGGCCTCGCCGAGGCCGACAATCTCGTGCGCACCGAAAAGGGCCTCCTGGCAAGCAGCGCGAACCGGCTGATGCGCTTTAGCGCCGACGGCCATGCCGAAACCTTGCAGGAATTTCCGGGCGAGATCACAGCACTCGCCCATGCCCGCGGCATGACCGCGATGGCCATCGACGGCAAGGGCGTCGTCATCCGCGGCGGCCTGCATGACGGGCGCGAGGCGACGGGCGAGGAGGCTCGCCGCCTCTCCTGCATCACCGCTCTCACCTTCCTCGACAGCAACACCTTGCTGGTGGCCAACGGCTCGGCCTCAGTGCCGGCGAGCGGTTGGCGTCGCGACCTGATGCAGAAGAGCGTATCCGGTTCGGTCTGGCGGCTCGATCTGAAAAACGGCCGGCTGGAGCTTATCAGGGATGGCTTGGCCTGGCCGGCCGGCATCGCCACCACCGGCTCCAACCGCATCTACGTCTCGGAAGCCTGGCGCCACCGCGTGCTGGCGATCGACCTTGCCACCAAGGCGACGCTGCCCGTGCTGGAGCATCTGCCGGCCTACCCCGCGCGCATCGCTCCGGCCTTCAACGCCGGCTACTGGCTGACCTTCTATTCCGTGCGCAACCAGCTGGTGGAGTTCATCCTGCGCGAGGAGACCTACCGCACCCGCATGCTGGCGGAAGTCCCGGAGGCCTACTGGATGGCGCCGTCGCTCGGCTCATGGCGCGACTATCGCGAGCCCATGCAAGGCAGCCAGTTGAAGCAGATGAACGTGCTGAAGCCATACGCGGTGACAAGGTCCTACGGGCTGGTGGTCCTTTGCGACCAGAACATGAAGCCGCTGTCGAGTTTCCATTCGCGCGCCGACGGCAAGGTGCACGGGACGCTGAGCGCCTGCGAGCTGGGCGATGACCTTCTGGTCGCCTCGCGCGGCGGATCGCGGATCGTGCGCGTGGCGAGCGCCGCCAGTGGCAAGCGAGGCTAAGCGATGTCGGACGCCAACATCATTGAACTCAGGGACGCCGCCAAGGTGTTCGCGCGCATTCCGGCCTTCAAGAGTGTCAATTTCGACCTGCGCAAGGGCGAAATCCATGCGCTGCTCGGGGAAAACGGCGCCGGCAAGTCGACGCTGACCAAGGTCATGGCCGGTGTCTTCAAGCTGACCGAGGGCAAGATGACCTTCGACGGCAAGGATGTGTCCTTCGCCACGCCCGCCGAAGCGCTGCGCGCTGGCATCGCCATGGTGTTCCAGGAAACCAACCTGGTGCCGGCCATGACGGTGGCGCAGAATCTCTATCTCGGCGAAGAGAAGATGTTCAACCGGTTGCGCGGCCTCTATATTCAGGCGCGGCAGTTCCTCGCCGGCATGGGCTTCCAGGTCGACCCGTCCGCGCAGGTCAGCACGCTGGGCGCGGCGCACAAGCAGATGGTGGAGATCGCGCGCGCCGTCCACCACAAGGCCCGCGTCATCATCTTCGACGAGCCGACCGCGACGCTGACGCCCGAAGAGAAAAGCCACTTCTTCAAACTTTTGCAGCGGCTGGTGAAGGAGGGCATCGCCGTCATCTTCATCACCCATGCGCTGGAAGAGGCGCTTGCCGTCGCTAACCGCATCACGGTCATGCGCGATGGTGAGATCGTCGCGTCCGGCGAAGCCAAGGGCTTCACCCGCGCTTCGATCGTGCAGGCCATGGTCGGCCGTACGCTGACTGAAACGCTGCATGGCGAGGTCAAGCGCACGGCGCGGCCCTATGGCGACAAGGTGCTTTCGGTCGAGAACCTGTCCTGCGCCAGCCTGGTGCGCAACTCTTCCTTCTCGGTGTTTTCGGGCCAGGTCACCGGCATGTTCGGCCTTGTCGGCGCCGGCCGCACCGAAATGGCCAAGGTCGTCGCTGGACTGTTGAAGCGCAACATCTTCCACGGCGGCGAGATCCGCCTGCTCGGCAAGTCGGTGCGCTACCGGGTGCCCAGGCCTGCGGTGCGCGACGGCATCGTCTATGTCACCGAGGATCGCAAGGTCGACGGTTTCTTCGAAACCATGACCGCGGGCGAGAACCTGCAAATGGGTGAACTGACCGAGGGCGCCAATCCCGTCTCCATGGTGTCGCTGGCGCGGGCCAGGCAACTTGCCCGCGAATGGGGTGAACGCCTGAGCCTGCGGCAGACCAGCGACCGAGCCCGGATGATCGAGCTCTCCGGCGGTAACCAGCAAAAGGTCGTGATCGCCAAATCGCTAATCCAGAAGCCGAGGCTGGTGATCTTCGACGAGCCGACACGCGGTGTCGACGTCGGCGCCATCGTCGAGATCCACCAGCTCATCAGCGATCTCGCCGAGCAAGGCATGGCCGTCGTTGTCATCTCGTCCTATCTGCCTGAAATTCTCGCTGTTTCGGATCGCATTCTGGTGGTCAAGCGCGGCCGCGTGGTCGAGGAGATGATGCTGTCGGAGGCCACCGAGGAGCGCGTCATGTTCGCCGCGGTTCATTGAGCGGCGCGACAAGAGAGACACTTTTGCCGGTCAAGCCAGGCCCAATGTCTGGCCGGTCCTATTGCCTTGCAATCGGTTCCGCGTCTGAATAGGTCAAAGGGCCAGATCACCCTGCCCGAGCGGATATGCCCAGCATCAACCTCAAACTTCTGCAGACGTTCCTGCTTGCCGCCGAAAACGGCAGCTTCCGTCGTGCTGCCGAGGAGAGCAATCGTTCGCCATCGGCGGTCTCGATGCAGATTCGCGACCTTGAGGAGCAGATCGGCATCTCGCTGTTTATCCGCACCGCACAGCGTGCAAGCCTGACGCCGGAAGGCCAGATCCTGTTCGAGGAGATCGCCAATGTGATGTCACAGGTGCAGACCAGCCTCGACCGGCTGACGGAGGTCGCCGCTCGGCGCAAGGGCAAGGTGCAGATCGCCTGCGCCCCGACGCTCGCGGCAAGCCGGCTGGGCGATATCCTGGCGACATTCAAGTTGCGCTATCCCCGCAGCATTGTCGAGGTCATCGAGAGCCCGCCGCAGGCCGCGCTTGGCCTTTTGCAACAGCAGGAGGTCGAGTTCTACATCGGCCCGGAACTGCCAAACCTGACGGACTTCCAGTTCGAGTCTATCCTCGACGATCCGCTGATGGCCTGCATTCCCACGGAAATATACGGCGGCGAAAAGAAGCTGCTGCTCTCCGACCTGCTGCGCTATCCGCTCATCCTGCTCAACCGCAAGACCGCCGTGCGCGGCCTTGTCGATCGGCTGACGGCGGCGGAAGGCATCGAACTCAAGCCGCAATACGAGGTCGAAAGCGCACAGACGGCGGTAGCGCTGGTGTGTTCGGGACTTGGCGTCTGCGTGGTGCCCGGCATCGCCATTTCGCGCAATGACGAGCGCATGCGAGTGGTACCGATCGACCATCGCGACGCCCACCGCTCCGTCGGCATCATCACCGCGCGGGGCTATGTGCACCACTCCTTCTCCGAACAGCTGATGAACCTCATCCGCACCAATTTGCGCGAACTGGCAAACTGAGCATCGCGCCTTCGGACAGGCACCTTGCACGAGCGCCGAGAATGGTGCGGGAACGCTGTCATTCGCAGCCCGGCCTCACCTGAATCTCAGCGCACCTCAGTCGGTCTGGATCCAGACCGATTTGGTCTCCAGATATTCATGCAGATGTTCGATGCCGCCCTCGCGGCCGTAGCCGGACATCTTCATGCCGCCGAACGGCACCGCCGGGTCGATGGCGTGGTACATGTTGACCCACACCGAGCCGGCCTTGATGCGGCGGGCGAGCTTGTGCGCGGTGCCCAGATGGGTGGTGAAAATGCCGGCTGCCAGACCATAGGGCGTCGCATTGGCCCGCGCCACGGCTTCGTCGAGCGTGTCGAACGGCATCGCCGAAATCACCGGACCGAAGATTTCTTCACGCGCGATGGTCATCTTGTCCGACACCGCGCCGAAGACGGTCGGCGCGATGAAATTGCCGCCGTCGTAGGGCTCGCCCGTCAGTCGAGATCCGCCCGCTATCAGTTCCGCGCCTTCGTCGCGGCCGGCCTTGATATAGCCCACCACCTTGCCGGCCTGCCTGGCATTGATGAGCGGGCCGATTTCGGTTTCCGCCTCGATGCCATGGCCGATGCGAAGCTTGCCGGCAAACTCGGCGACCCGGCGCACGAATTCGTCATGGATTTCGCGCGCCACGAACAGCCGCGATCCGGCGATGCAGATTTGGCCCGAATGCACGAACACCGCCATCGCGGCGACAGGAACCGCCTTGTCGATGTCGGCATCCCGGCAGACGATGATCGGCGATTTGCCGCCGAGTTCCAGGGAAACGCGCTTGAGGTTGGTCACGCCCGCCCGCGCGATGGCCTGCCCGGTCAGCGTCGAGCCGGTGAAGACGATCTTGTTGACGTCGGGATGTTCAGCGAGCCGCGCACCGGCCTCCGCCCCGGTGCCGGTGACGACGTTGACGACGCCGTCGGGAACGCCGGCTTCCTGCATCAGCCTGGCGATCAGCAGCGGCGTCAACGAGGCGTCCTCCGAGGGCTTCAGCACGATGGTGCAGCCGGTGGCCAGCGCCGGCGCGATCTTCCAGATCGACGCGGCGGTCGGAGCGTTCCAGGGGATGATCGCGCCGACAACGCCCACCGGTTCGCGCCTTGTGAAGCTGACGATCTCGCCAGGGATCGAATTGTCTATGGATTCGCCATGCAGCGCGGTCGCCATGCCCGCATAGAAGCGCAGCATGCCGATGACGCGCCGCCGGTTGGCGAGCGTGCGCGTGATCGGCAGTCCCATGTCGAGAGTGTCGGAAACGCTGAGCTCTTCCCAATGGGTCTCGAAGAGATCGGCGATGCGCAGAAGCACGCACTGCCGCTCATAGGGCGAGAATTTTGACCACGGCCCTTCGAAGGCCGTGCGCGCAGCGGCCACCGCCGCATCGACGTCGGCGGCCGAGCCACGCGGGACGGTGGCCAGCACTTCGCCAGTCGCCGGGTTGAGCGCCTGCATCTCCTGGCCGGATTGTGCCGGAACCCACTTGCCGCCGACGAACATCGGCCGGAATTCGCCGTGGTAGAGCGCCGTGGCCTTCGCCCGCGGGTCGAAATTCAGCGTCATCCCTTCCTCCTCACAATTCCGTGGCGACTATGCCTCCCACGCCGGTCGACCTCAAACAAGGAAAGCTAAAAGGGCGTTCAGATAATCGGACTGTGCAATGTACGCGACTTCCCCGATGGTGCCGGCAATGGAGGAACAGATATGAGACTTGCTGGCAAGGTCGCTGTCGTCACTGGCGGCGGTTCGGGATTTGGCGAAGGCATCGTCAGGAAATTCGTCACCGAAGGTGCGCGGGTCGTGTTGATGGACCGTGATGGGGCCGCCGCGGCCCGCGTTGCTGCCGAAGTCGGCGAAAATGTGCGGCCAATCACTGGCGACGTCTCGACACTCGCAAGCTTCGAAGCGGCGGCAGACCTGGCCCGCTCGGCCTTTGGCGGTCTCGACATACTGGTCAACAATGCCGGCGTGGCCCAGCCGCCCCTGGCGCTCGAGACGATGGACGAAGAGATGTTCGACCGGATCGCCAACGTCAACATGCGATCCATCTACAATGGCGCCCGTGCGGTCGTTGCGCATTTCAAATCCATCAAATCGGGCGCCATCCTCAACGTCGCCTCCACCGGCGGCGTCTCGCCGCGCCCGAATTTGACCTGGTACAATGCTTCCAAAGGCTGGGCGATTGCCGCCACCCGGGCCATGGCCGTGGAACTCGCCCCCTTCGGCATCCGCGTCAACGCCATCAACCCGGTTGCCGGCGACACGCCGCTTCTGTCCACCTTCATCGGCTCCGGCGAGGAAAACCGCGCCCGCGTCGTCGCCACCATTCCGATCGGCAGGCTGTCTACGCCGGCGGACATGGGCAACGCCGCGGCATTCCTGTGCTCCGACGAGGCCAGCATGATCACCGGCGTCGACCTCAATGTCGACGGCGGCAAGTGCATCTGAGCGTTAGACCATTTGGGAGTTGGCGATGAAGCCTGTCTACGAAATTGCCGTGGTGCATGGCGACGGCATCGGCCCGGAAGTCTGCGCCGCAGCGGTTCAAGTGGTGAAAGCAGCGCTTGGTCCCGGCAACCCCTTGCACTTCAGCGAATACCCGGCCGGAGCCGAGCATTTCCTGAAGACCGGCCAGAGCTTTCCCGAGCCGACCTTCCAGGCCTGCCGCGCGGCGGACGCCATCCTGCATGGTGCGGGCGGCTTGCCGGGCGTCGTCCATCCCGATGGAACCGAAGCAGGCCTGGATTTCACGCTGAGACTGCGCTTCGAACTCGATCTCTATGCCAACGTCCGCCCCATCAGGCTTTTCGAGGGCGTGCCTAGCCCGTTGAGCGGAGTGAAGGCCGGCGATATCGACTACATCATCTTGCGCGAGAACAGCGAAGGGCTTTACGCCGCGCGGGGATCGGGAGCCCTGTTGCGCGGCGAAGTGGCGGTCGACACGCTGGTGCAGACCCGCTCCGGCATCGTGCGCATCGTGCGCAAGGCCTTCGAACTGGCGCGCCAGTCGGGCGGCGCGCCGCGTGACGGCGTGCGCCGGGTCACCTGCTGCGACAAGGCCAACGTGCTGCGCAGCTATGCCTTCTTCCGCTCCGTCTTCGACGAAGTGGCGAAGGATTATCCCGATATCGCGACCGAGCACGCGCTGGTCGACGCCATGGCGATGCATCTCGTGCTGAAACCGGGCCATTTCAACGTCATCGTCAGCGAGAACATGTTCGGCGACATCCTGTCCGACCTCGCCGCCGCGACGGTGGGCGGGATGGGCATGGCGCCTTCAGCCGAGATCGGCGCGGCCAACGGCTTCTTCCAGGCCGCGCACGGCTCGGCGCCCGACATTGCCGGCCAAGGTATCGCCAATCCGTATGGGACGATCCTGTCGGCAGCCTCGATGCTCGACTGGCTCGGCCACAAGCATGGCGACGAGAGGCTCAACCAGGCCGCGGCGCGCATCCGTCGCGTGACCGAGGACTGCCTGGCCAACGGGCTTCTGAGCGCCGACCTGAAAGGCAGGGCGTCGACCAGCGAGATAACCCGCTCGATCTGCGACCGGCTCGCGGCAGCGGCGTGACTGATGATCAAGGTGAAGATAGATCTTGTTGGACCTCGCAAGGTCGGCCAGACGCTCATGCGCCGGATATTCATTGCCGACCGGCACGAGGGCGAGGCTTGAGATGGGCGCTCTCGATCGCCAGGTTTCGGTCGAGGATTTTCGCAGGCTTGCCCGTCGTCGCCTGCCGAAATCCATCTTCGAATTCATCGATGGCGGGGCGGGGCAGGAACTCACCCTTAACGCCAACCGAAGCGATTTCGAAAAGATCAGACTTTTGCCGCGCGTGCTTACCGATGTTTCGCATCCGAACGTTTCCACGACGCTCTGGTCCGAGACCTTGCCGACACCGCTCGTGATCAGCCCGATGGGTTCCTGCGCGCTGGCCAGGCCCGGAGCCGACATTGCCATCGCGAGGGCGGCAACCGCTCGCGGCATCCCCTACACACTCTCCACCATGGCCACGGCCAGCATCGAAGGCATGGCGCGAGCCGTACAGGGGCCGCTCTGGTTCCAGCTTTACGTGCTGAAGGATTTCGACTTCAATCGCCAACTGGTGAGGCGAGCGGAAGAATTTGGCTATTCGACGCTGGTGGTGACCGTTGATCTGCAAGCCGGGGGCAAGCGCGAAAAGGATCTTAGGAACGGCATATCCATCCCACTGCGGCCTTCGGCCCGGCATCTCTGGGAAGGCATGCTTCATCCTGGCTGGTCGCTGCGCCTGCTACGCGGCGGTCTGCCCCAGTTCGAGAACGTCCGCGGCTATCTCGGTGACAACAGCGCCGGCCTGACGATCGCCGTGAGTGTTGGCGGCAGCCTCCATGCAGGTTTCGACTGGGACGATTTCCGCCAGATCCGCGACTGGTGGAAAGGCCGGCTGCTGGTCAAGGGCGTCCTGCACCCGGGCGACGCGTCGCGACTGGTGGCGGCTGGTGCCGATGGCATCTGGGTGTCCAACCATGGAGGCCGTCAGCTCGACAGTGCTGTATCGAGCATCGATGCCCTGCCCGCCATCCGTCAGGCACTTGGCGCCCAAGTCCCGATCCTCATCGATTCCGGTATCCGCACGGGCACGGACATCATCAAGGCCAAGGCACGCGGCGCCACCGTCGCGGCGATCGGCCGGGCCGCACTGTTCGGCGCCGTGGCTGGCGAGGCCGGTGTGGCCAAGGCACTCGATATCATCCTGGACGAAGTGGTGACTTGCCTCAGGCTCTGCGGGATCCCCCGTTTTCAGGAAGCAGGATCAGAAATCATAGCATAGCGCCAAGACGTGTGCTCGCGCTTGGTCGCAAAGTTTCAGCACCAATTGCCGCCCTCGCACGCCGCTCTTCCCAGGCCCAAAAGCCGCCGTCCATCCAGACGACGGCAGCCTATTCAGAAAGCGTTTGTTTGATGCACACGGGCTGGCGACAGCGTTATGAAATTCGAAAGGCTGCGCAGTCGGATAGGCGGACTAAACTCCGCCGCCCGGTGCTGGTTTCGGTTCCATCCATCCGTTCTTCAGGACGTCGCGAAGCACGTTCCGAGTGTCTTCGCCCGCTGCCGTTGCGCCGCTCGCCCAAGCGATCGCCAGTGCTCCGAAAAAGATGTCGCGCCCGGTCATCGTCCGTCGTGCAAGCCCTTCGTCCTGTGCAGCCTTCAGGATTCGCTCCGTCGTCGCGATGACAGCATGGCAGGTCGGCGTCAGCGGGGATTCTACTCGGCAAGCGGCCCGTAACGGTTCAGGCAAGCCCTCATAAGCCAGCATCCAGTCGCCGAGAGCTTCAACCCAGAGTTCGAGTGCGCGGCCTGCATCGCTCTCCCCGGCTTCGATTTCAACGCGACGATAGTCGAGGCTTTCATAGTGAAGAACTAGCAGCGCAGCCAGGAGGGCGTCTTTGTTTGGAAAATGGCGGTAGAGCGTCCCTGCCCCCACGCCCGCCAGCTTCGCGATAGCATCCATCGAAACGTCAACACTGTCGTTGCCGAACGCTTGTCGCGCCACCTCGAGAATGTGCGCCCGATTGTGTTGCGCGTCCCTGCGGAGGGCTGACGCGATCGACGATTGAGACATGACTGACCTTTGAACCCTTGAAGATCGGAGACACTCTCCGTATCTAAAGTCGAAGCGGAGACAGTCTCCATATAGCCCGTGGTCGACTATTCTAACAGGTCGGCATGAGCCGGCGAAACGAGGACGATGATCAGGCAGATGATACCGGCATGCATCTGGGCAACGGTACGGCGACCTGCCTGGGGCCTGGCGCGCGCAGTCAGTAGATGCCGCGAGCGAGCTATACGAAGTTCGAGGCGGGCTGTTCCATCGGGGGTTATGGCGGCACCACCCTGCGCGACCATCTGGATGTCCCGCTCAACACGGGATCGATCCGCGCATCGTGCGCTGAGCTCATAATCACAATTATCTGGAAGGAAATCGACATGAACATCGGCATTATCGGCGCGGGAAATATCGGCACCACCCTCGCACGAAAGCTGACAGCGGCCGGACACGCGGTGAAGCTGGCGGGCTCGAAGGGGCCTGATGACATCCGCGAGAAGGCGATGAAGGTTGGTGCGCTCCCGGTTGCCGCGCACGAAGCAGCCAGGGATGTCGAGGCGATCGTTCTATCGATCCCGTTTGCGAAGATTCCCGATGTCGCCAACATCTTTGCCGATGTACCAGCCGACGTGGTCGTGATCGACACCTCCAATTATTATCCTATGCGCGACGGGAACATCGCGGAGGTTGACGATGGCAAGCCGGAAAGCGTCTGGTCCAGCGAACAACTCGGCCGGCTGGTGGTCAAGGCGTTCAATGCGGTCCTCGCCCAAACGCTCGCCGAAGGTGGCGCAGCGGCCGGAACGGCTGGACGGATCGCGATCCCCGTCGCAGGCGATGATGCGCATGCCAAAGCGATCGCACGCGAACTGGTGAACGAGACCGGTTTCGACGCACTTGATGCCGGCGATCTCGCGAGTTCCTGGCGCCAGCAACCGGGCACGCCAGCCTACTGCACGGAACTGACGTTGCCTGATCTTCAGCATGCGCTGTCCACGGCGGAAAAGGCGCGCGCACCCGGAGCTCGCGACGCACTGATCAAGGGCTTCATGGAGGCGACGACCCCCCTCCGCCACGAGCAGATCGTAGCCCGCAACCGTGAAGTCACCGCCCTCCGATGAGAGACTTTTCCGGTTCCGGCCCGAGGTGGTGACCAAGAAGACTGTCCAAGAGTTCCTTCTGTTTGTCGGGAACAACCTGCCAGACGACGATGACGAGGCCGGCGTGAACCGGCTCTTTAGAGTTTTCTGAAGCCCTTGGCGTTTTTTGCGACAAAGGTGAAATCCCCCTTGATGATGCGAGGCATCAACTCCCACGCGCGGCGCGCTCCGCTGCTCAACCAGCGAGCCTGAGCCATAGCGCCTGCCTGACGGCAGGCGGTTAGCCGCCGCCGCCCATGGTCACGGACATGAAGGCCCGGAAGGCCGCCGCGGCCGGTTCGATTGATCTGTCCCGCGACCAGGCCAGGCCGACATCCATGGTAGGAATGGGCTCGACAAGCCCGCGCACTTCGATGCGCTGCCCCTCCAAGGACCAGGGGCGGTAAACCATGTCCGACAGGACAGTGACCCCCATGCCGGCAGCCACGAGCGACCGCACGGCCTCGACCGAACTGGTGGTAAGGACGGCGCGAAGCGAAAGCCCCGCGGCATCCCAGTAACGGGCGGCCGTCGTACGTGCCTCGTCCACCGTCAGCATGACATAATCTTCCGCCGCCACATCGGCGAGGCTGATTTCCTGTCGCGCGAGCAGATGATGATCAGCCGAGAGCCAGAGCCGGCGGTTCGACCGCATCAAGACCTCCTGCGCCAACTCCTTGGTGTGCTCCAGGTTGGACACCAGCATCACGGCCATGTCGATGTCCCCGCACATCAACCCGCTTTCGAGAGCGTCTCGGGGCAGTTCCAGCACCTCGACCTCGATCTCGGGATAGGTCTTTCGAAACCGCGCGTAGTGGCGCGACATGTAGTAGCCGACGACCGTGTAGGTCATGCCAAGCCGCAGCTTGCCCGCCAGGCCTTTCCTATCGCGCAACGGGCTTCGGACGGCGGCAGCGACGGCCCCGGTGATAACACGCGCATGTTCAAGAAACCGCGCGCCCTCCATAGTCAGTCTTACGCCAGCGTGGTTACGCTCCAAAAGCCGTACGCCCAGGTCAGCCTCAAGCGTCTTTATCGCCGCAGTGACGGCCGATTGCGAGATGTTGAGTTCCACCGCAGCATGACTGACCTGTCCGCTCTCGGCGGTCGCGATAAAATAATCAAGCTGTTTCAAGGTGATGGTCATGGTGCGCTCCGGCCCAGAACCATTATCTGTTTTTTTGATATGACAATCAATAAACTACTATTTCACAAACGCCCTCGCATGCGCAAAAAATGCTGCAACGCCGCAAAGACGGCAGCTTCGAGGGGTAACAATGCGATGGCGGTGACGCTAAACTGCGACATGGGCGAAAGCTTTGGCCTCTACAAGGTTGGCGATGATATGGGCATGATGCCCATCATCGACGTTGCCAATGTCGCCTGTGGTTTTCATGCCTCCGATCCGGATCACATGCACGCCGCCGTCCGCAGCGCCAAGGCGAGTGGCGTAAAGATCGGCGCCCATCCAGGCTTGCCCGACATTCAGGGTTTCGGCCGGCGCGAGATGCGGATGACCCGCGAAGAAGTCAGGAACACCATCATTTACCAGGTGGGAGCGCTTGCCGGCTTCCTCAGGGCCGAGGGTGTGGAACTCCACCACATCAAGCCGCATGGCAGCCTCTACTTCATGGCCATGCAGCAGGAGGCAATCGCCCATGGCGTGTGCGACGCGGCAGAGATTTTCGGCGTACCCCTCTTCGGCATGACGGGCACCCTGCATGAGAAGATCTATCAAGAGCGCGGTATCCCATTCGTCGCCGAGTTCTATGCCGATCTCGACTACGATGCCTCCGGCAAGCTGATTTTGACACGCGTTCATGACGCCAAGGACCCCGCAGAGATGGCCGAGCGGTGCGTGCGCGCCATCAGGGAGGGCGAGGGCACGGCAGAGGACGGCAGTTTCTTTCCCGTACGCTGCGAAACCATCTGCGTGCATTCCGATACGCCGAACGCCATCGAAATAGCCAGGGCCGTGCGCACCGCAATCGCTCCCTGGCACTGAACTCGACCGAACCCGCCCGCGCAGGCGGTTCCAAATTAGTCTGTCTGCAGTTTTCCGGAGCTTTTTATGGCCCAGATTCTTTCGCCTCTTCCCGGCACTTTCTATCGCAGCGCTTCGCCAGACCAGCCGCCCTACAAGGCGGATGGCGACGCGGTTTCCGCCGGAGACGTAATCGGCCTCATCGAAGTGATGAAGTCGTTCCACGAAGTGAGGGCCGAGACGGCCGGTACGAACATCCGCTTCATTGCCGACAATGAAGACCCGATCATGGCCGGCGCACCTATCGCGGATCTCGACTGATGCTGAAAAAGCTTCTGGTTGCCAACCGGGGCGAGATAGCGGTCAGGATCATCCGGGCCGCGCAAGATTTGGGGATCGCCACCGTGGCGGTGTATTCGGCCGCAGACGCCGAGTCGTTCCACGTCCAGCTTGCGGACGAAGCGGTCAACATCGGCCCACCAGCAGCAAAGAAGTCCTATCTCAATGTCGAAGCAATTCTGAAGGCTGCCCGCGACACCGGTTGCGACAGCGTTCATCCTGGCTATGGTTTCCTTGCCGAGAATGCCGCGTTTTCCGACGCGGTCACAGGCGCTGGATTGGTCTTCGTCGGCCCGTCGGGAGATGCGATCCGGATGATGGGAGACAAGGTCTCGGCGCGATCGGCCGCCGCCGCTGTTGGTGTCCCTGTGGTGCCTGGCTCGGCTGGCCGGGTCGAGGGCCTCAAGGCTGGCCACGAGGTGCTGACCGCAACCGGTTTTCCGGTGATGATCAAGGCGGCGGCAGGCGGCGGCGGGCGGGGCATCCGCATCGCCAACTCGCTCGCCGAGTTCGAACAAGCCTTTCCTCAGGCCGAAGCAGAAGCCCTCGCCGCCTTTGGCGACGGTGGCCTCTACATGGAAAAAGTGATCGGCAAGGCCCGCCATATCGAGGTGCAGGTGCTGGCGGACGGAAGCGATGCCATTCACTGCTACGAGCGGGAGTGCTCACTGCAGCGGCGACGCCAGAAGGTTTGGGAGGAGGCGCCGTCTCGCGCACTTTCAGACAGGCTGCGCGAGGATCTCTGCGCTTCGGCGGTCGCTTTGGCCAAGGCGGTCAAATACTCTGGTGCCGGCACGGTAGAGTATCTTTATGACGATGAAGCAGATCGCTTTTACTTCATCGAGATGAACACCCGTATCCAGGTCGAGCACCCGGTCACCGAAGCGATCACCGGCATCGACCTCGTTGCGGAGATGCTTCGCATCGCCGGCGGCGAGAAGCTGCGGATTCGGCAAGGCGATGTCTCCGTCAAGGGGCATGCGATCGAAGTCCGGCTCAATGCCGAAGACCCGGCGAAGGAGTTCGCTCCATTCCCCGGGCAGGTGGCCGAGCTTCGCATTCCCGGCGGTCCGGGCGTACGCTTCGATTCGATGCTCTATCAAGGCTATCAGGTGCCGCCCTTCTATGACTCGCTGCTTGCCAAGCTGATCGTGCATGCAGAGACCCGCGAGGCGGCGATAGTGCGCCTGATCCGCGCGCTCAACGAGTTGAAGATCGGCGGGCTCAAGACCACCAAGCCGCTGTTTCTTGCGCTGGCCGCCGATCCGGCGGTACGGGCGGGAGACGTGCATACCCGCTGGCTGGAAGGCTGGCTCATCGAAAACGCCGCAGCATTGGCGGGTTAAGGAGGACCGATGTCGATACGATTCAACTTCGGCGGTGACGAACATATCTTCGGCGAGGTGTCCGAAGAAATGTCGCTCACCTCCTTCTTTACCGGCCTTTCGATGACGAACGCGGTGCGTACGGCAGGCATCCGAGGTGTCACCGAGATCTGCCCAGCCAACGCCAGCTTCCAGATTCGCTTCAACCCCGACATCGTCAAGCCGCAGGATTTGCTCCGCGAATTGAAGTCGATGGAAGAGGCGGCCTTGAAGGCGGACCCGGTGCTGAAGACCCGGATCATCGAACTGCCGGTTTATTTCCAGGATCCATGGACGCGTGAAACCTGCCTGCGCTTCCGCGAGCGCCATCAGGACCCCTCCTCCACCGATCTTGAATATTCGGCACGCATCAACGGCTACGCCACGGTGGAAGAGTTTATCGCGGCCTATTCCGGCCAGCCCTGGTTCGTATCGATGGTCGGCTTCGTCGCCGGACTGCCCTTCCTGTACCAGATGGTTGAGCGCAAGAAACAGATTCAGGCGCCGAAATACTTGCGTCCACGCACCGACACTCCCAAGCTCACCATTGGCCATGGCGGCTGCTTTGCAGCGATCTATTCGGTGCGCGGCGCTGGCGGCTACCAGATGTATGGCATAACCCCGGCTCCGATCTACGACCCGACCAGGAAGGTGCGCTACCTCTCCGATGATATGTGCCTGTTCAAGCCAGGCGACATCGTCAAGTTCAAGGCCATTGGCCGCGATGACTACGACGCCACGCTGGAGGAAATCGAAGCCAATCGGTGGCAGCCGACGGTTCGCGAGTGCACCTTCAGCCTGAAAGACTTCAACAGCGATATTTACGGCACCAATGCAAAGCTGATGGAGCTTATCAATGGCCGTTAAGGTAATCTCTCCCGGCCTCTCCACTTCCGTGCAGGACCTTGGCCGACCAGGCCACTACCATGTCGGCATTCCCGAAGGCGGCGGCATGGACCGCTTTGCCACACGCATCGCAAACCTGCTTGTCGGCAACGATCCGGGTGCCGCGGTGCTCGAAGCCACCTTCATGGGCCCCGAACTCGAATTCACCCAATCCGCGGTCGTCGCCGTCACGGGAGGAGAACTCCCCCCCAAACTCAATGGCGAGGAACGGCCGACCTGGGAAAGTTTTCCGGTGAAGGCCGGTGACCGGCTTTCCTTCGGCTTCCTCAAGGGCGGCGCGCGCGCTTATCTGGCCGTCTCCGGCGGTATCGACGTACCCGTGGTTCTCGGTTCGCGCTCGACTTACATTCTGGGCGCACTCGGCGGCCATCAGGGCCGCACGCTGAAGACGGGTGATGAGCTTCCCCTCGGCGAAGGTTCCGGCAAAGCCGGTCTTTCACTGCCTGCAAATCTGCGCCGCGCGGGCAATAGTCCGGCGGAACTCAGAATGCTTCCCGGCATGTACTGGCATCGGATCACTGAAGCTGCCGGCACTCGGTTCTTTGAGGAAACCTGGAAGGTCGCACCCGAAGCCGACCGCATCGGCTATCGCTTCCGGGGTGGGACGCCGCTGGAATTCGTCGAGCGCGAGCAGCCTTTCGGTGCGGGCTCCGACCCCTCGAACATCGTCGATGCCTGCTATCCCTACGGATCCGTCCAGGTGCCGAGTGGCACGGAGCCGATCGTTCTTCACCGGGACGCGGTTTCGGGTGGCGGGTACATGATGCTGGGCGTGGTGATATCGGCCGACATGGACCTTATCGCCCAGCTCCAGCCGCACACCCCGGCGCGCTTCGTTCCGGTGACGCTGGAAGACGCGCTTGCCGCGCGAACCGAACAGCGCGCCGCGCTGGCGCGTGCTGAAGGGCATCTGGCCGGCTGACGTCAGCCGGGAAAATGCCGGCGGAGGAGCCGGTGGCGAGGAG
>NZ_RZTB01000010.1:20600-103239 GCF_003997735.1 Mesorhizobium sp. M7A.F.Ca.MR.148.00.0.0
GCCAAAACCGACCGTGCGTGGCGGAAGACAAAATCCGGTGCGCGAAACGACAAGACGACGCCGGGCAACGGCGTGAATTTGGCACCCGAGCAGTCCGCTAGAGACCGCCGGAACCGACAGGGGAAGACATTTGCAACGTGACTGGCCGCAAGGCCGGATGCTTCGCGCCTTTCCGTCGGTAGAAAGAAGGAAAGGGTCATGAGTCATCTGAGCGCGGAGAACGTCTCGGTATCGTTTGCGGGGCTGAAGGCCCTGTCATCGGTAGACCTCCAAATTACGCCCGGCCGCATCAGTGGCCTCATCGGCCCGAATGGCGCTGGCAAGACCACGCTCGTCAACGTGCTGACCGGCTTCCAGGCACCGACGGAAGGCACCATCAAGCTCGACGGGGCAGCACTCACAGGTCTCAAGCCGCATCAGGTCCGGCGGCGCGGCATTGCCCGCACCTTCCAGGGTGGGCGGCTCTTCCGCGACCTGCCTGTGCTGGACAATTTGGAGGTGACCGGCGTTGGTCTGGGAATGAGCCGGCGCGCTGCCATCGCCGAAGCGGAAGCGATGCTCGACTGGATAGGCATCGGTGCGCTGGGCACCCGCATCGCCGGAACGTTGCCATATACGGACGAGCGCCGCGTCGCCATTGGCCGCGCCCTGATGGGACGGCCCGCGTACATCCTGCTCGACGAGCCCGCGGCTGGCATGAGCGCGCTGGAGGCGCGGGAGCTTTCGGCCCTGATAAGACATATCGCCAGCGATCTCGGCTGTGGTGTCCTGCTCATCGAGCACAATGTCGGGCTGGTGCTCGGCCTTTGCCAGCATATCGTCGTGCTCGATTCCGGAGCGATCATCGAGGAAGGCCCGCCTGCCGCGATCCGCGACAGCGAGAAGGTGCGCCACGCCTATATGGGCACGGCCGCGAACACCGACCTGCCTGTGCTGGAGGCGATGGAATGAGCCTGCTCGCCCTTTCCGATATCACTATCCGCTACAGCCGTCTCACGGCGGTCCGAAATGTTTCCTTCTCCATGGAGGAGGGAGAAATCCTGTTCATCACCGGCCCGAACGGAGCCGGGAAGTCTTCGCTGCTGCGCGCGATCGCCGGTGTTACGCCAGTGGCGGGCGGCCGGATCGACCTTGCAGGTCATGAGATCACCGGCCAGGCGCCGGAGAACATCGCCCGGCTCGGATTCTCCATGGTGCCGGAGGGGCGCGATGTCTTCGGCTCGCTGACGACCGAAGAGAACCTTCTGGTCGGAACCGGCATGCACGCCCGCGAACGCGGCTGGCGCAGCCGAGCGGCCGACGAACTCGAAGCCGTCTACGCAACCTTCCCGATGCTGAAAGAGAGGCGGCATGGGCAGGCGGGATTGCTGTCCGGCGGGCAGCAGCAAATGCTGGTCATCGGACGCGCGTTGATGACCAATCCGCGGCTTGTAGCCATCGACGAGCCTTCGCTGGGCCTCGCCCCCAACATCAACGATCAGGTCTACGAGCGGCTGATCGCGCTGCGTGCGCAGCGCCAGCTCACGCTCCTGATCGTTGAGCAGAGCTCGGCCCGGGCGATGATGGTGGGCGGGCGGATGATCCTGATGCGTGGCGGACAGATCGTGCTCGATGGCGACGCGCGGACGCTCGGCAATGGCGAGGCGATCCAGGCTGCCTATTTCGGTTACGAGGACCACTGAGATGCTCCAGATCCTGTTCGACGCACTCTCGCTTGGCTCGCTCTACGCGCTGGGCGCGCTTGGCATCGCCCTCATCTTCGGTGTGATGCGGCTGGTGAACTTCGCGCATGGCGACGTCATCGCCTTCTGCGTCTTCGCGCTGCTGTGGCCGTCAACCGACGCCATGGCCATCGTCTTCGCCGGCCAATTGCCGTGGTACCTGCTGGTGCCCTTCGTTCTCCTCTGCGGGGCCGGGCTGTCGGTGCTGTGCGAAGTCGTCGTCTTCAGGCGGTTCCGCCAGGCAAATCCGGCAACCATGATGATCGCCTCCTTCGCGCTCGGTTTCGTCATTCGCTACTTCCTGCTCATGCTTTTCTCCAGTCGGCCGAAATCAATCTCGCTGCTGCCCGAACTGTCCCAGCCGGTGGAGATCCTCGGTGCCAGGCTTCCCCTCCTCCAGCTCATAACAATCGTCGCCACGATGGTCATCCTGATCGGCCTGACACTGTTCCTGCGTCAAACCCGCTTCGGCCTGGAGATGCGGGCGGCGGCCGAGAACTTCTCGATGGCCCGCATGCTGGGTGTGCGTGCGAACCGGGTTATCATGGGCGCGTTCGCGCTCTCCGGCGCGTTGGCCGCCGCCATTGCACTGATCTTTGGCGCCCAGACAGGCACGCTGGACATCCAGATGGGCGCCTCGATCATGTTGATGGCCTTCATCGCCACCGTCATTGGCGGCCTCGGCAGCCTCGGGGGAGCCGTGCTCGCCGGCTTCCTGCTGGGTGCCGCCTCGGTGATCATGCAGGTCATGCTGCCCATCGACGCCCGGCCGTTCCGCGATGCCTTTGTCTATGGAGCGGTCATCCTCGTTCTCCTCTTCCGCCCGCAAGGGCTTATTGCCGCGCGCGGCACCAAGGAAAGGGTCTGATTTCATGGGTGTCGCCGCCTCCCTCACCAACTCTACCGCTGCCGGTGCCGCGGCTGCCGAGCGAAAGCCCGCCCGCTTCGCGCTTGCCCGCCGCACAATCCTGACGCCGGTCCTGCTTTCTCTGCTGCTGCTGGCCATCGCGCTGATCACGGTGATGACCGGATCGCGGCCCTTCAACCAGACGGTGATCGACGTGTTCGTCCGTGTCATCCTCGTCGTGGGCCTATACATCTTTATCGGAAATTCGGGCGTTCTCAGCTTCGGGCATATCGGCTTCACCTGCCTTGGCGCCTACGCGGCCGCATGGCTAACCATCAATCCGATGATGAAACGCGGTTCGCTGCCGGGATTGCCCGAATGGCTGCTGGCGACCCGTTTGCCGTACTGGCAATCGGCCGTGCTGGCGGCATTGTTCGCTGCCCTCGCCGCTCTCATTTTCGGGCGGGTGCTGATGCGGCTATCGGGCATCGCGGCTTCGATCGCGACCTTCGCGATGCTCGCCATGATCAACACCATCTATTCCAATTGGGAGAGCGTGACCGGAGCGACCTCATCGGTCGTCGGCATTCCGATCGTGCGCATGATCTGGCCGTATCTCATCGGCGCCGTGGTCGCAATCTTCATCGCCTGGGCGCACGCGATCTCCCGGTCCGGCCTGGCCCTTCGTGCTGCCCGCGACGAACCCACCGCCGCCGCGGCTTCCGGTATCGACATTCCCAGGGAAAGACTCGTGGCGTTCGTCGTATCGGGCGCGGTGATGGGGCTGGGCGGTGCGCTTATGGCTCATTCCATCGGCGTGGTCACACCCGATACATTCTATCTCGGTCTCACCTTCATCACCCTTTCCATGCTCGTCGTCGGCGGCATGGGCAGCCTGTCGGGGGGTGTGGTGGGTGTCGTCCTGCTGTCCGCCCTGATCCAGGCGCTGCGCTGGCTGGAGGCAGGCGTATCGCTCGGCGAGTCCACTTTCGCCCTCCCGAAAGGGGTCCAGGAAATAGCCCTCGGCGTCATCATGATCGTGATCCTCGCGCTTCGCCCATCCGGACTCATGGGCAACCGCGAGCTCACCTTACCTCGCAGCAGTCGCAACAAGTGACCGGCGGCACAAGCCCGACCGGAAAACAAAAAAGGAGACGTGCATGACATACAAAATGAGAATTGTCGCAACCGCTCTGGCCTCGATGTCCATCGCATATCCGGCGCTGGCCGATGACAAGACTATCGTCATCGGCTTCGCCACTGCGGAGTCGGGCTTCATGGAAGCTTATGACAAGCCTGCGCAGGAGGCGGCCTTGATCCGCATCGACGAGATCAATGCGGCTGGCGGCCTGCTTGGAAAGCAGATCAAGGTTGTCAAGGCCGACACCAAGTCCGACCGGGCCGAAGGCGCCAAGGCGGGCCTCTCCGTGCTCGACCAGGGTGCGGATCTCGTGGTCGTGTCCTGCGACTACGACTTCGGATCGCCGGCTGCGCTCGCGGCCGAGGACGCGGGCCGTATCTCCTTCTTCCTGTGCGCAGAATCGGTCAAGGCCGGTATCCAGGGTGTCGGCCCGCACAGCTTCTCCGCGTCGGTGCTGGCGGCCGTGCAGGGCGCAACCATGGCCGAGTGGGCATTCAAGGAAAAGGGCGCAAAGGACTTCTACCGTCTGCTCGATACTTGGACGGCCTACAACAAGGGCATCTGCGACGGCTTCGACTGGATGATGCCGAAGCTCGAAGCCCAGGGCGCGAAGCTTGTCGGTGAAGACACCTTCAAGAACGAGGACGCCTCCATCGCCGCGCAGATCACCCGCATCAAGTCTCTGCCGAAGGAGCCGGATGCGATCATGCTTTGCACGATGATGCCGGGCGCTGTCTCGGCCATCAAGCAGCTTCGCGCCGCGGGTATCAACTCCATGATCCTGAATGGATCGGGCGTCGACGGTAGCTATTGGCTCTCGGCTGTGCCCGATCTGACGAACTTCTACGTCCCCGTTCAGGGATCGATCTATGGCGACGATCCCAATCCGGCCGTGCTGAAGTTCAATGCCACCTACAAGGCGAAGACAGGCGCCGATCCCTCGAGCCAGTATGTCTTTCCGGGTTACGTCATGGTCGACGTCTGGGCCAAGGCGGTGGAGCGTGCAGGCACGGCCGATGCCGACGCGGTCGTCGCGGAACTGGAAAAGATGAAGAATGAGCCGACGCTGTTCGGGCCTCGTACCTTCTCGCCGGAACTGCATCACCAGAACCAGACGCGGTACCTGATCGTCGAGACCAAGGCCGGCAAGCCGGGTGTTGTAGGCAACTGGACGATTTCCGAGCCGGTACCGATGGAAGCCTTGCTCAAGTAGGAGAAGATGGGCCGGATAAGTCCGGCCCTTCATCTACGAAAGGCCCTGTTCCTCTGGGACGACCGGGCCTTTCGTCTTTGAGGATCTTGCCTTTGGACAAAAAATGAGGGCGGCCCGTTTGGACCGCCCTTGTTGCCCGATGAATTCAGATTTTCGCTACCCTCGCGCTTTGCGGTAGGAATCCTTGAGCGCTATGAGCTCCCCCGAGAAAGCGAAGATATCGCAGCCGTCGACTTCGATTTTCTGCCCCGCTGCCGTGGTGCCGACGAAGCGCCATGATGAAAGCCCGGTGTCGCCCGTCACGACGTGCCGTCCCCTGGTCCACTCGGCTTTCGGGAAGGCATCGAACAGCGCTGCATAGGCGGCGCGCACGGCGTCACGCCCCATATGCTTGCGCCCTTCGGCATCGGGTCCAGCCGAGCCGTGGAAAGCGCAATTCTCAGCCATGCAGTCCATCAGCGCGCCCACGTCGCGGGCGTTCCAGGCCGCGAGGAACCGGTCGAGCACGGCCAGCCGCCTGGCTGCGAGATCGCCGGCTTCAACGACCTCGACCTCGAGGAAGGCGAGCGGTGCATCGCCGGCATTGATGACGTTGTGAGCCACACCCGTCCGCCGCGAATAGGGCACCCCTTGGGTGAGAGCGGCTTGCGACTGCGCGCCGTCCGGGCCTTCGAGACCGAGTTTGCCGTCCGTAAGCGGCACGATGACGTAGTCATGGCCATGGATGTGCCAGCCGGTCTCGGCCCCGGTGGCAAAGCGCCATTCGGTGACCCGGAAGCGTTCGTCGTCGATATGGACGACCGGTTCGGCTTTCATGCGGGTCATTCAAGTCCCTCCTTGGCGACCGCACCGGTCAGGCGCTCAAGCGTCCGGCCCATGCGCGTCATGATTTCCTTCACATCGTCTTCTGTCGAGATCATCGGCGGACAGAGCGCGAGCTGGTCGCCGATGGCGCGGAAGATGAGGCCTTCCTCGTGGCCGATTCCTGCTGCGATAGTCCCTGCACGCCCAACCTTGGCGAAGGGGCGTTTCGTCGCCTTGTCTGCCACCAGCTCCACGGCGCCGATAAGACCGGTGCCCCGCGCTTCGCCGACAAGCGGGTGATCGGCGAATGAGCGGATGCCGGCCTGGAACGACGTCTCAAGGCGGGCCGCGTTTCCGATCAAGTCCCGCTCCTCGAAGATGGCGAGGTTTTCGAGACCCACCGCCGTGGCGACCGGATGTCCTGACGCGGTGAAGCCGTGGCCGAAATTGCCGATCGTGGCGGTGTTGTCGGCGATCGCCTGATAGATCGCATCGGAGAAAATGACGGCGGCAAGCGGCATATAAGACGACGTGATTTGCTTGGAGACCGTCATGACATCAGGCGTGAAGCCGTATTTCTGAGCGCCGAAGGGCGTGCCGAGGCGTCCGAAACCACAGATCACCTCGTCTGCTACCAGGATGATATCATTTGCCCGGCAGATTTTCTCCACGCCTTCCCAGTACCCGACCGGCGGCGGCAGAACGCCGCCGGCTGCCATGAGCGGCTCTCCTATAAAGGCTGCGATGGTATCAGCCCCTTCTTCCGCGATCACCGCTTCCAGCTCGGCGAGCAGACGCGCCGTGAAGGCGGCTTCGTCTTCGCCTTCCATGCCGAAGCGATAGAAGTGCGGGCAGGTCAGGTGGCGAACGGGAATCGCCGGAAGATCGAAGTCGCGATGGTTGACCGGCAGGCCTGTCAGGCTGCCGGAGGCGACGGTGATGCCGTGGTAGCCCTTGGTCCGTGCCAGGAATTTCTTCTTTTTTGGCCGGCCCAGCGCGTTGTTCATGAACCACATCATCTTGACGATGGTGTCGTTGGCTTCCGAGCCCGACGACGTGAAGAAGACACGCGTCAGGTTTTCCGGCGTCATCTCCACGAGTTTCTCCGCGAGCCGGATGGACGGTTCATGCGCCTTGGAGGAGAAGGTGTGATAGTAGGGCAGCTTCAGCATTTGCTGATAGGCAGCATCGGCCAACCGCTTTTCCGAAAAGCCGACGCCCACCGACCACAGCCCGGCGAGCCCTTCGATGTATTCCTTGCCGCGTTCGTCATACACACGGATGCCGTCGCCGCGGCTGATGATCAGCGGCCCGGTTTGTTCGTGCTGACGCAGGTTTGTGTAGGGGTGCATGGTGGTGGCGATGTCGGCGGCGGCGAGAGAGTTGGAAAGCGCATCCATGGAAGTCCTCAGCGGCTTGGGGAAATGGTTCGGGCGGTGAGTTCGAGATAGTCCTCGATCCCATGCGTGGAGCTTTCACGATTCGGGAAACGAATCATGGCAGGCTGTTGGAATGGGTATCGATGATCCGCCGCATCAGCGCGGCGACGTCGCGCGCATTCGGAGGATCGGAGTGGATGCAGACGGTGTCGAAGTCGACCGGGCGGATCGTACCGTCTGTCGTGACGAGTTCGCGTCGGGTAAGCGCCCCCACCATGCGATGCTCGGCAAGTGTCAGGTCGATGGCCGACTGGACGCGCGGGATGATCAGGCTGCCGCCGGGAGCGTAGGCAAGATCGGGAAAGAACTCGCCCACGAAGGCAACGCCGAGCTCGGCTGCCGCCGTCTCGTGACGGGTTCCCGCCAGGCCGAAGAGCGGGACGCCGAACGGCTTGACCGCCGCGGCAATTGCCCGGGCAGTGTCTATGTCGTGCGCGGCCATGCCGTAGATGATGCCATGCGGCTTGACATGGCTGAGCTGCCCGCCCTCGGCGGCCAGCATCCCCGTCAGAGCACCGATTTGGTAGAGGGAGGCGGCTGTCAGTTCCTCCGGTTGAAGTTTCATCTCGCGCCGGCCGAATCCCTCGCGATCGGGAAGGGACGGATGCGCGCCAACCTTCTTTCCGTGCGAAAGCGCGAGCCGCACGGTCTTCAGCATCGTCCATGGATCGGAGGCGTGGAAGCCGCATGCGATGTTGGCGCAATCGATGTGAGGCATGATGCCGGCATCGTCGCCGAAACGCCAGTTGCCGTAACTTTCCCCCATGTCGCAGTTCAGGGTGACCATGGTTTGCTTGCCTCAGCCCAGAGTGTTCGACGCCCAGCCGGGGGCGATGTGCGGGAATTCCGGCGGTGGTTCGCGCTCATGCAGCAGTCGAAGCACGCGCGGCGGCGTCAGTGGCAGCTGCCGCACCGGTTTGCCGATAGCGCGTGCCACAGCGCAGCCGATCGCGGCGCCCACGGCCAGGATCGGGACCTCGCCCGCGCCCTTGGTGCCTAGAGGCCCGATCGACGGTGCGCCCTCGTAGAGGTCGGCGGCGACCGGAACCACGTCCTGCGCCAGCGGCAGGCGATAGGTCTCGAAATCGTCCTGCGCGATGCGTCCGTCAGCGGTGATCGTCACCTCCTCATGCAGGGCGTAGCCGAGACCCTGCACGACACCACCCTGTATCTGGCCCATGACCGCGCGCGGGTTGAGTGCGCGGCCGACATCCTGCACCACGCGATAGGCCAGCACCTCGACATGACCGGTGTCCGGATCAACCGCCACCTCGGCCTCGTGAACGACGAAGACGGGGATGTCGAGCGCATCGATGAAGTGCCCCATCGCGCAGCCGGACATTGCCGGAGTGTTCCTGGCGGTAAAAGCTCCGCTTCCGGTGACCGGGCCGGTGGTTGCCTGCGCATGGGCGACGACAGCGGGGATCGACATGCCGGAACCGGGACGTCCCGTGATCTCGACACGACCATCCCGCACCACCAAGTCTTCCGGTCGGGTCTGGAGCATCTCACCGGCGGTCCGCAGCAGCTTCTCCCGCACTTCCGCGCAGGCAGCCACACTTGCCGCACCGATGGAGACGGTGGTGCGCCCACCGCCAACGCCGACATCGAGACCGGCGGCATCCGTATCGGCTTCGCGCACGATCACCTGGTCGGGAGCGAGGCCGAGCTGCCCAGCCACGATCTGCGGCAGGGATTGCACCATCGTGCCGGATCCGATCTCCACACCCGAGGTGACTAGCGTTGCGCTACCGTCGGCGTTCAGATTCACCGTCGCCGCCGAAGGCCCGACGAAAACGAACCATGTGCCGACCGTGGTTGCAATTCCATAGAGCCTGCCGTCGGCCTTGGCCTCTGATGTACCGGTACTGGCGCGTAACGCCTCCATGCGATCGAGCATCGGACCCAGCACATCGGCCTCGAAAACCTGGCCCGTGGCACCGAGATCGCCATCTCCCAGGACATTTTTCTTCCGGAACTCCATAGGGTCGAAGCCTAGCGCATCGCAGATTTCGTCGGTATGTCGCTCCAAAGCGAATGTGTTGTAGACGCCGTTGCAAGCTCGGAAAGCACCGTTGGGTGGTGTGTTGGTGTATACGGCGCGGCTGACGAGCCGCGTTGCGCCAACCCTGTAATTGCCGCCCAGCGTGTGCGCCGTCATCGTCGTCAGAAAAACCTGTTCGCCTCCATACGCGCCGCAGTCCATCAGCACGACCGCCTCGCGCCCGGCAATGTATCCTTCGGCAGTGACAGCGGACCGGATGCGGATTTCCGCATTCTCGCGGCAGAGGCAGGTTGCCATCTCTTCCTGCCGGGTATTTTCCAGGACCACCGTGCGCCCGGTCATTCGCGCCAGAAGTGCCGTGATAGGCTCGATGGATGCATCGAATTTCAGGCCGAACCCGCCGCCGACAGGGGGTACAGTGACCCGCACACGCCCGGGCGGAAGCTGCATGACCCTTCCGGTGACGTTGCGCACAGTCCAAGGCACCTGCGTCGAGGTCTGTATGTGAGCACGGCCGTCCTCCCAGGAGCCGATGGCAACGCGCGGTTCGAAGGGCACATGGTTCTGCCGGCCGACGGTGAAGCTGCTCTCGACAATGCGAATGTCGGGACGGGAGAAGGCCGCATCGACGTCGCCGCGACTGGATTTTGCCTCCCAGGCGATGTTGCCGGCACGTGCACCGCCCTCGGTGATCACCTCATAGCCGCGCCAGCCCTCGTGAACGAGACGGGCGGAGGGCTGGAGCGCTTCGGCCATGGTGGACACCGGTGCCAGCGGTTCGACCTCAAGCACGACGACTGCAAGCGCCGCCCGCGCCTGCTTCTCCGTTTCGGCGGCGATGACGGCGATTGGTTCGCCGTGATAGCGGATCGTGTCGATGGCCAGAAGCGGATGGTCGGCAATGCCGATGCCGTACAGCCCTGGCGCATCGGCGCCGGTCGCCACCGCGCGCACACCAGGACAGCGAAGTGCTGCCGAAACGTCGAGCTTGCGGATCCGCCCAGCGGCAACGGTCGACCGCAGCAGCACGGCATGCAACATGTCGGGGCGAACCCGGTCGTTGGTGTATTTCGTGCGCCCGCGCAGCTTGTCCTGCGCATCGCGGCGGGGAAGGTTCATCACCGTGGCGGACAGCTCAGACATGGATGCCTCCTACCACCTGGCCAGCCATCCGCGCTTGGTCGAGCCAGTCGGCCACGGCGTCGACGATCCGCTCATATCCCGTGCAGCGGCAGATGTTGCCGACCATCGCGGCCTTGATTTCGGCACGGCCCGCATGCGGATTGTCGCGCACGAACGCCGAAAGGCTCATGACCATTCCCGGGAAACACATGCCGCATTGCACGGCATCGGCCGCCTCGAAATTGGCCTGGAGCGGGTGCAGCGCCTGGTTTCCGGAACTCAATCCCTCGATGGTCGTCACCGCGCATCCCTGGACGAGGCCAATCGGCTTCAGGCAGGACGGCACCGCTTCATCGTCGACATGCACGGTGCACGCGCCGCAGAAGCCTTCGCGGCACACGGCTTTGGTCCCCGTCAGGAATCGTTCCTGCCGCAGGATGTCGACGAGCGGCGTCATCGGATCGCCATCAAAGCGGCAGTCCTCGCCATTCAGCTGGAATATCACGGTCATGCCAGGCCCCCGGTCTTGAGAAGTGCGGCAACACCGCGCTTGACCAGTGGCGCAAGAACCTGGCGCCGGTACCAACCCTCCGCTTCTTTGCCGTCGCGGCCCTGAAAATCATTGTGCTCCAGCGCAAGCCCGGCGGCGCGTTCCGGATCGAACGCAGAGGCCGAGTCCGCCGCCATAGCCTGTTCGAGCGCCGTCCAGCGCCGCGCTACCGGCTCCACCGACCCGACGGCGATGCGACATCGTTTGTCCTTGTCTACCGCAAGCGAGACGATGGCGACCGGATAGTCGCCGGCTTTTCGAAGCGGCAGGCGGATATGAGCGCTGGCGACAAGGTCGCGGCGCAGATGAATTCTCGTCACAATCGCTTCGGCCAGCAGCGCATGCCTGTCTTTGAGGAAATCCGAAATACCGATGAGTTTTGGGCCTTCGAACGTCTCCAACTCCACCGTCGCCTCACAGGCGAGGAGCGCGGGAGCGAGATCGGCGGCGGCAAAGTCGAGGGCACAAAGGTTGCCGCCCACGGTGGCGACCTTTCGGATGCCAGGATTGGCCGCAGTCTCCGCCGCGGCAACCAGACCTTCGAAGCCCACTGCCCCGTGCAACGCACGGCCAAGGACTGCATGGGTAACGGCTGCGCCGATCACGACATGGTCCGGTTCGATTTCGACCTTGGACAAGGCGGGTATTCGGTGGAGTGCGACCACCGCCTCGGGAAGATCGACCCCGCGCCGTGGATCACGCATCATCCAGGTGCCGCCGGCAAGCACCGCCGCGCCTTGCCGGCGTGCGGCCATTGCCTCTTCAATCGTGCTGGCTGCGGTGAACGATCGTTCCACGCTTGGTGCCATCTGTCATACCCCTCGGAAGCAGCCAACTTTCGCGGCGCTGCAGCATTGTTGCTCCAGCTTTAGGCTCCTGTGAAATAGTAATTCTTTGAATATCGTATCGAAAAAACAGATAACTCGGGCATCCCGCGAGCGCCCGCAAGATTGCGGCGCGCTCGTTAGTGCTCAGACCCAGTGGGCGACGGTCCGTTTCTCAAAACTTTCCCGGAACTGGGCGGTGGTTTTGGGGAGCAGTTCGCCAGTCTCCCAGTCGAGGATCACGGCATAGTGCCGAACCGCATCGAGCGTATCGATCTCGCCGGAGCGGTATTTGCGCGCGACCTCCTCGGGATCCATGCGTGCCCAGTCCTTCCGTTTCGCCCGGATGTCGGCACGGCAGGCTTCGGTTGCCGTCCCGTCGATTTCGTACTGGCACAGGTCGCGGTCGATTTCGCGGATCACCACGCCGTAATCAGTCCTGGCGCGCTCCAGGGAAACGTAGTCGTCGATCACGTCCTCCATCACCTTGCGGGGCTCGCGCTCCAATGGATCGCCGAAACCGCCGCCGCCGGCCGTCGGACGAGCGAACTGGTCGCCTGTGTGGACGGAGTAATCGGAGAATACGGAGCCGAGCCAAATCTCGGTCTCTTCTCCGGCGCGCTTCATGGTCAAGCCGTGGGGCATCGACGGCAGGCCTCCTTCGACACCCCAGACGACAGCGCGCTCGCGGTCGCAAATATAGGACATGACGGCATTTTCAGCCTCAAGCAGCAACGAAGTCTTCTGCACGCCGACGCCGCCCCGCCATTTGCCGGGCCCGGCTGAATCCTGCTTGATCTGGAACTCGAGTGTCCGAGTGGGATTCACCCGCTCGTTGCCTTCGTTCGGCTGCGACATCAGCCCGGTTCCGAAGCAGGCGGTGGTGACATCGGCACCATCCTTGCCGTTGCGCCCGCCCCAACCGCCGGGCAGCCATTCGTAGAACATGAAGATCGGCTTTTCGGGTTTGCGTGCGTCCCGTCCCCCGGCCAGCAGATATTCGAGGTTGAAGGCGCAGGCGATAGCGCGTTCGGGCATGATCTTCGACCACATCTCGAAGATCGCGTTCATGATCTTTTCGAACGGCATCAGGAACCCGGTCACCGCCACCGGCCATTCCGCGCTGACGATGCTGTTCTTTGGCGCGGTTACCTCGATCATCCGGTAAAACCCGCTGTTGAGCGGGAGGTCCGGAAAGAAGGTCTTCATGCCAGCGACCACGGCAGAGAAGGTCGCGCCCGGGGCGGAATTGTACATCGAGGCAATGGTCGAATGGCTTCCCGTAAAATCGTAGTGGATCGTGTCGCCCTTGATCGTCATCTTGATGCGGATCGGGATCATGCCTTCGCCGGCACCGAGATCGCGGTCGATGTAGTCGACCGTCTCCCAAGTGCCGTCGGGCAGCTCCGCGAGACGCTTTCGCACGGCACGTTCGACGTAGTCCTGAACCTCCTCCATCCCGCGCATGACCTGGCCGCGTCCGTACTTCTTGACCAGCCGCAACAGTTCGCGCTCGGCGGCCTGCGTCGCCTGCGCCTGGGAATGGATGTCGCCAATGATCGACGCGGGATCGCGCGTGTTGGCCGCGATCATGTTGGCGACGTCGGAGCAGAAGCGGCCGCGCTGGAAAAGGCGCAACGGCGTGATCCGCAGGCCTTCGCGAAACATGTCGCGGGCGGTGACGTCGAAGGAACCCGGCACCGAGCCGCCAAGATCCGACCAGTGGCCGTTCGACTGTGAGAAGCCGATCAGTTTGTCTTCGTCGAAGATCGGCCGGACGAGCCGAACATCGCTGAAATGCGTACCGCCGGCATAGGGATCGTTGATTGCGTAGACGTCACCGGGTGCCATATCGCCTTCGAAGACCCGGATCACCTCCTTGCATGTGTTGTGCAGTGTGCCGACATGGACCGCGATGTCGTAGTTGCCCTGGGCGACCGAGTTGCCATCGGCGTCGTGCAGGGCGTTCGAAAAGTCTCGGTTGTAGATGACGAAGGAATAGCAGGTGCGAAGCATCTGTTCGGCCATCTGGTCGACGGTGGTGATGAAGGAGTTCTTCAGCACCTCGAACGTTACCGGATCGAGGCCAGGGCTCGTTTCAATCAGCTTTGTCATGTCTCAGCCTTTCGTCACGATGAGAATGTTCAGGAAGCCGTCGACGGTCGCGCTCATTCCCGGCGGAACCACGGTGGTGGAATCGAACTGTTCGACGATGGCGGGTCCCGCAAAGGCAGCGCCGGCGCTGAGTTGGTCGCGTTCATAGACAGCCGCATCATGAGATACGCCGTCGAACCAGACGCCGCGGCGGCCGAGCGGCTCGGGCACATGAGGCAAGACTTCATGCCGCGGCATCTCGGCTTTCGGTACGATGCCGATCGCCTTGACCGCGATGCGGAAGATCGACACCGGCGCCTCTTCGCGGCGGTAGTTGAACTCGCGTTCGTGCTCGTTGTGGAATGCCTCTATCAGCGAGCAGATGCTCTCGATCCGCGCCGGGGCTGACACCGCGAGCGAGCGCCACTGGCCCTGGTACATCATCTCGACCGTACGCTGCAGCGCCATGTCTTCGCGCGCCACGCCCTCATGGGTCAGGCGCTCAACGGCCTGTTCTTCCATCAGAACAAAGGCCGCCTGCATCTCGGCGGGCGAGACCGTCGAAGCATCGGCCATGAAGCTTTCGGAGAAATCATGCTGCACGTCGACGAGAAGGCAACCGAGCGCGGAGGTGACGCCAGGATTAGGCGGTACGATCACGGTTGGAATCGAAAGCTCCTTCGCCACGGCCGCTCCGTGCAAAGCGCCTGCACCGCCGAATGCGACGAGCGCAAAGTCGCGTGGATCATAGCCCCGGCTGATGGAGAGAAGCCGCACGGCATTGCCCATATTGGCGTTGGCGACGGCGATGATCGCCTCGGCCGCCTGGTGGAGTTCCATGCTGAAGGGTGTCGCCACAGTCTCCTGCACCGCCTGGGCGGCCAGGGCGGGGTCGAGCGTGATCTTGCCGCCCGCAAGGCTGGTGCCGAGACGGCCGAGCACGACATTGGCATCGGTGTTGGTGGCGGTGCGGTTGCCACTCTTGTAGCAGGCCGGGCCCGGAAAGGCGCCGGCGGACTGCGGTCCGTTGCGCAAGCTGCCGCCCTCGTCCTGCCATGCCAACGACCCGCCGCCCGCGCCGATGGTCAGCACCTCGATGGAGGGGAAGCGGATGGGGTATCCGAATTCGATGTACCAGTCTTTTGTGATGCGCGACTCCCCGTTCCATGCGAGCGAGACGTCGGTGCTGGTGCCGCCCATGTCGAAGCCGATCGAGTTCGGGAAGCCACAGAGATTTCCGATGAAGCGGCTTGCGATTGCGCCGGCGGCGATGCCGGATCCCGCGAGCCGGGCCGAGAAATCCCTGACGCTCGCGGGCGTCATGACCCCGCCACCGCTGTGCAGCAACAGGAGATCTCGTTTGTATCCGGCGGCCGCGAGCTTTTCTCCAAGACGCGACACGTAATCGACGACGACCGGGGCGCAGACGGCGTTGGCCATGGTGGTGGAAAAACGTTCGTGCTCGAAGATTTCCGGCATCACCTCCGAGGAGATCGAGACCGGCAGATCCGGCATGGCCTCCTTCAGAATCTCACGCATGCGGCGCTCATTGGCGCCGTTGACATAGGAGTTCATGAAGCAGACGGCGATGGACTTGACCTGCCGTTTGACGAGAATTTCCGCGACGCGATGAGCGGCCTCTTCGTCCAGTGCTTCCAGGATCGTGCCCTCGGCACTGATCCGTTCCCGGACTGTCAGCCGGTCGCGGCGCGGGATATAGGGCTTGGCGACATCCTTGTAGGTGTCCCAGAGGTCTTCCTTGTTGGCGCGGCGGATCTCGACAACATCACGGAAACCCTCGGTGCAGACCATTGCGGTGCGTGGCAGGCGGCGGGTGATCAGCGCATTGGTGGCGACCGTCGTACCATGAGAGAACAGCGTCACCTCCGAAAGATCGATGCGACCCTGCTCCACGCCATTCATGATCGCCTGCATGGGATCGTCAGGCGTGGAGGCGGTCTTCTCGATGCGGATCGCGCCGCTGTCTTCGTCCATGATGCAGATGTCGGTGAAAGTCCCTCCGACATCGACGGCAACTCTTATTCTGCTCATGACAGTTCCTTCGCGGGATATTTGCGGGCAAGGCCCGGCTTTCGCCGCCCTTGCCGGGGCGGCGTCGCAATAGATTATGGAATTGGCCCGGATTTCGCCGGGTCTAGTGCCGCTCTCTTGAGGTCGAAGCGCGGCCTGCCCGGTTCGCTGCTTCGCGACGGGTATCGGTCGGTGCGCAACCGAACCGCGTCCGGTAATGCTTGCAGAATTGAGACTGGTCGGCAAAGCCCCAGCGGTAAGCAATCTCGGCAACGCTGCTGATGTTGGTCACCGACATCAGTTCCTCGGCGCAAAGTTCAAGCCGGGCGTCGCGGATGAAGCCGTTGATCGACTGGTTGCTGTCCTGAAAAAGAACCTGCAGGTAACGCAGGGAAATCCCGCAGGCATCGGCCACCGCCTGCGGGCCGAGGCCGGAATTCTTCAGATTGTCGCGAATATACTGCTCGGCACGATGCAAATGGCCGGCCCGGATCGACGAGATGCTGCTGTCCAGCACGCGATCGTCGCTCACGATCGACAGGCACAGCATTTCCAGGATGTGCCTGCCCATCATCTCACGAGCGACTTCAGTGATCTCATCGACATGGCCGATCGTGGTTCGCACCGTGTCGAGGAAGAGCGCGGCGACGCCCTGGGTCGCGTCGAAACTGAGCGCACTGAGCCGTTCGGCAGACCCGATCCGCGCCCGAACGCTCGACGATGGCACCTTCAGGACCCACAGCGCGTTTGGCTTGCCGTGCCAGAATTCGTAAGGCGCGTCTCCCCTCTCAACGAGGAAGCCCCCCGGACCGCAATTGACGGTCCTCGACCCTTGCGAGAAATTCACCTCCGACATCTCCGGGATGGTGATGAGCAGGCTGGCGTCACGTTCGTTGAGGAAGTGGCGGCGATGGCGGCGATAGCTTACGGCATCGCAGCGCATTTTAGACACGCTGACGAGCCCAAGCGAGAAGGTTTCCAGCGTGCCCGAAAATTCACGACGGTTCCGATACTCGGTGTCGAGCGGAAAATAGGCTTCGGTAACAGCGGCTTGCCAGGCATCACCGCCTGTGGGACCGCCGATCGTATCGACGACGTATTTCATTCCCCGACCTTTCTGATTGGCCCCGGTTAGCCCGGTGTTTTTCTGAAGATTACAGGAATCCGCCGGCGCGTATTGGTCAAAAACGAATAAACTTATGTGGCCGTTGGCCCAAGAGCCGGAGCTCGCGACGGTTTCAGTTATCGTCACGGTCCTGGTGTGCAGTTGATCAAACCAGCCTTGGGCGCGCAAACCGCAAGCCAACTTGGAACCATACATCGGCCTCGACCGGCTCGTGCACCTTGGGCGCGGCCGTCGCCGTGTTTGGTTTCGCGCGATGAGGATGGCGGGACACAGCGCGCATCCGAAACTTCTTCGCCAGGCAACTTTGCACGAGCCCCCGGCCGAGAAACCCTGTTTCGCCAAAAATGGCGCCGATCCGCTCGGCTCCTCGGTCGTTTTGGCATGAGCCCAAACCCTTCCACGCGCGAAGCAATGCGGCGGCCTAGTCGGCCGCCGGGATCACCCGCCAAATCTTGTTGCCCACATCATCCGCGATCAGCAATGCGCCAGTTCGGTCGATGGCGACGCCGACCGGACGGCCGAATGCCTTGTCATCGTTGCTCAGAAATCCGGTAAGCACGTCCTGCGGCGGCCCCGACTGCTTGCCGTCGGCAAACGGCACGAAGATCACCTTGTAGCCGCTTCGCGGCATGCGATTCCATGAACCATGCTGGCCGACAAAGGCGCCATTCTTCATGTGCGGGCCGAACAGGTCGGCGGTGTTGAAGGTGAGCCCAAGCGACCCGGTGTGCGCCCCCAGTGCGTAGTCGGGCACGATCGCCTTGCCGACGAGGTCCGGACGCGGTGGCTCCGCCCTGACATCGATGTGTTGGCCGAAATAGCTGTAGGGCCAGCCGTAGAAGGCGCCATCCCTGACCGATGTCATGTAGTCGGGAACGAGGTCGCTGCCGATCTCGTCCCGCTCGTTGACGACCGCCCAGAGTTCCCCGGTTTCAGGGTTCCAGGAGAGGCCGTTCGGGTTGCGCAGACCCGACGCAAAGAGCCGCGTCTGCCGCGTCGCGAGGTCGATTTCGTGCACGGCGGCGCGGCCTTCTTCCTCCTCCATGCCGTTTTCGCCGACATTGGAGTTGGAGCCCACGGTGGCATAGAGCTTCGTTCCGTCCGGACTGGCAACGACGTCCTTGGTCCAATGGTGATTGCGGCCGGCTGGAAGGTCGACGATCTTCTCGGACGGAGCAGTGATCTCGGTGGCGCCATCGCGATAGGGGAAAGCGACGACCGCGTCGGCATTGGCGACATAGAGCTTGCCGTCGAGCAGCGTCATGCCGAAGGGCGAGAAGAGGCTGCTGAGGAGGACTGTCCTGGTCTCAGCCACGCCATCGCCGTTCTCGTCGCGTAACAACGAGATACGGTTGGCGCTCCGCACCTCGGCGCCAGCCCGGCTCTGGAACAGTTTCATGAACCAGCCACGTATGGAAAAACCTTCGTCAGGTTTTGGCGGCGCATTGCTTTCGGCGACCAGCACGTCGCCATTGGGCAGCACGTGCAGCCAGCGCGGATGGTCGAGGCCGCCAGCGAATTCGTTGACGGCGAAGCCTTGGGCGGCGACCGGCATCTTGCCCTGGGGCCAAGGGGTCGCCTCGGCAACGTGGACCGTGGGTATCCAGGTCGGATTGGGTTCGGCAAGCGTCGGGTTTGGACCGTAGGTCTGCTCGATCGGAACGGTGGCCTGTTCGCGCGAGAAGAAGAACAAGCCCGCCCCCGCGATTACGACGAAGACGACAATGACGAGTAAAACGCCGAGAATTTTTCGCATCAGATATTCCCGAAGATTGGGACGGTGACGTAACGCCATCAGGGCGTTCCGGTTGCGGCGGCACGCGACATTTGCGCGAAATAGGCGGCCAGTGCGGCAATATCTTCGTCCGAGAGGTTTTTAGCAGCGTTGCGCATCAGATGGGCGAAGCGCGTACCGCCGCGCTTTTCCTCCCGGAAAAGCTCGAGCTGGGTCGCAATGTATTTGGCGGGCTGTCCGGACAGTTCCGGATAGATGGGGTTGCGGTCCGGACGACCGTGGCAACCCAGGCATGCCGGAACGTCGCGCTCCGGGATGCCGCGTCGCGCGATCTCATCGGCACGCGCGATCCGGGCACGGTCCGGTTGCGTCGACGTTGCAGGCGCAGGCAGCGCGGAAAAATGCCGCGCGAGATCGGCGAGGAGTGCAGGGTCGACAGCGGTGACAGAAATTCCCATGACACCGCTCTGGCGGTGGCCGGCAGCGTAGGCTCTCAAACTTTCAAGAAGATAGGTTTCGCGCTGAGAGGCCAAGACGGGCGTTGCGGGGCTCCGGCCGAGCCCGTCCGTGCCGTGGCAGCGGGTACAGTCGGCGAGTGCGCGTTCGAGGCCTTGTGTTTGGCCAGTCGACGGTTCGCTACTGCCATAAGCAAGGTCGCGCCACCGCGCCTCGTCCATCGTCGGCAGTTCGCGCAGGAAGGCGACCATCGCCCAGACTTCATCGTCGCGCTGCTGCGTCGGCCAGGCCGGCATGCCGGTGAAGCGCACGCCGTGCTGGACGATGCGGAAGAGTTCGGCGTCCGTCCATTCGCCGACCTTGCCGGCAAGGTCCGGCGGCTGCGGCAGCATCGCAAGGACGGCGGGCGACCGCGGTTCGCCGGGCGCACCGTGGCAGATGGCGCAGCCGCGCGCGAAATGGCCGGCAGCCGGCTGAATAGCGTAGCGCGGCAGTTCGTCCGGCACCTTGACCGTGAGTGCGTATGTCCGCACGGCCGAGCGCATCGCGAAGTGCAGGAACCATTCGGTCACCTTCCAGTGGCCGGTCGAGGCACCAACGTTGAAGAAGCCGATCCAGGTTGCGAAAAGCACCGCGGCCGGCAAGATCGCCAAGCCTATCGCCAAGTGTTTCCAGTTGACGTGCATCAGCCAGCCAGCCTCTCGGTTTTGCCGCCTAGGAGCCTGGCAAGCAGGAAGACGCCTCCAGCGAGGTAAACGGCAGCGCCGATCATCAACATGATGATGCCGCCGAGCGCCTGGTCCTGCCCCGCCCCGAGCACGAGGCCGAAGCACGTCACTTCGCCGAGGCCATAGAGCGGTCGCGAGGCGAGCGAGAGCAGCGCGCCAAGCAACGTCATGTGGATGGAGGTCAGGAGCAACGCGAAGGCGCCGGCAGCGTCCCTAGCCGGCGCATCGGCATTGCGCGGCGCCATGCACGTCAGCCACAGGAACAGCCCGGCGCCAAGGAAGGACACCTGCTCGATCATGGTGGCGATGGTCGATGTCTCGGCCCACTGGCGCGCAGCCGGCGCATGCCAGCCCCAGACGACAATCAGTTCGACGAGAGAGGCGATAAGGGGAGCGGCGGTGGCCACGGAGCGTATCGGCCAGGCAATACCGATTGCGATCAGCGGCGCCGCGATCGCGACGACGCCCATGTGGGCAAGCATGTGGGCCGCGAACGAGCCACGCCACGCATCGAGCAGCGGTCCCACCCAGACCAGCGCGAGGGTGACGAAGCCCAGCAACAGGCTTGCCGTCCTCATGAGGAGCATCCGTCGATGAAGAGCAGCGGCAGCGCCACGTAAAGCACGGCGACGAAGCTCAGGCCGCAAAGCAGTAGCGTGGCAAACCCCTGGAAGAGGTTGCGGTCCGTCGCTGTGGGATCGTCGTGCGGCGGGTCGTTCGTGCCGAAGCCCCACTGCCTCCAGGCGAGCCACCCGGATAAGACGATCATCGCGAGTGCCGCCAGCGTCATAGCCACTATGCCAGCCTGGACGACAGCGAAACCGAGGTCACCGCGCTTGGCACACCAGATTGCGGCCAGTGCATAACAGGCGAGGAAATGTCCGGCCCAGATCACGGGCGCGGTGAAGAGCGTCCAGAGCGTTTCGACCTCTTTGGGAATGATGCGCATCACCGTCTCACATCGCTTCCGGGAAAAGACCTATGACGGCGAAGGTGATGACAGCGGTGATCGCCATAAAGTGCCAGTAGAGCGCGACGTTGTGCAGTTCCATGTCGTGCTCCCGCGTCAGGCGACCGGCGAGGCTGCGCGCAAGGCAATAGAGCTGCATAACGGATCCGACCGCGGCATGAGCAAGCGCCCAGATGACGAGAATCCAGACGATCGCCGGATAGACATGCGCGGTCGGCTGCATGTCATGCTGCCAGGGTCCGGCAAAACCGGCTGCAGAGGCAGCAAGCGTCAGCAGAAACGCAGCAACAAGCGCAGCGCGTGCGCCGTCGATCCACCCGCTTGCGTTCAGTCGGCGCGCACCAAGCATCGCGACCCATGCGGCGACGAAGAGAGACAGCGCGATCATCGGCCACCGCATACCGGGACCCGGCTGCCCCAGAGTGAAGTCGGGATGGATGGTCCAGTAGAAAAAATAGCCGAAGATGAGGCTGGCGAAGGCAGTTCCGTCGCCAACCATCGTAATGAACATCGCCCACCAGCCAACAGAATCCGGACCGGAGGCATAGAGCGGCAAGCGCAATCCAAGGCCGACATCCTTGGTCTTCTTTTCCGGGGTTTCGCCGGTGCCGGTCCAGAGCCACCACAGAACGGCAGAGAGCGTGCCGATGCCCGACAATAGGGCGAGGATCCAGAGTTCGAAGGTGAGCGCGACGAAGACCCCGCCGAGCAATGCGGCCGAGATTATTGTGATCGTGGTTGATGTCGCCACGCGCTGGCACTGTAGCGGATGGGCGTCGAGCACCGAGGTGATGAGCGTCTCGCGGCGATTCTCCTTGGCACTGCGAAGATAATAGGCGCCCTCATTGACCTTTTGCATCAGATCCGCCTGGTCCCAAAGCGGATACCGGCTCTCGATGATCGGAATGGATCGAACGCCCCAGTTCTCCTCGGGCTCGTTCAGCCATTCGAGCGTGCCCGCCTTCCACGGATTCTGCTCGCTGCGGGGTTCGCGATGCTTCGGCCGTACAACATCGAAGACAACCACCAGCACCCCTGCCGCGAAAACATAGGCGCCGATCGTGGAGATGAGATTCAGCCAGTCCCAACCGATCCCCTCGGGGTAGGTGAAGACGCGGCGCGGCATCCCGCGCAGGCCGCTGAGATGCATCGGAAAGAACGCGACGTTGAAGCCGGCAAACATCAGCCAGAAGGCGGTGCGCCCGAGACGGGGCGAGAGCATCCGCGCATTGATCAGCGGGTAATAATAGTAAACGCCGGCGACCAGCGGGAACAGCATTCCACCGATCAGCACGTAATGCAGATGTGCGACGATAAAATAGGTATCGTGCGCCTGCCAGTCGAACGGAACGAGCGCGACCATCACGCCGGTCAGCCCGCCGATGACGAAGATAGCGAGCCCGCCGGCGCCGAACAGCATCGGCACCGAGAAGATGACACGTCCGGCCAGCATGGTGGCGATGAAGACGAAGATCTGCACGCCGGTTGGAATCGCGACCGCTTCCGAGGCGGCCGAGAAGAATGCCAGCGAGATCTGCGGCAGGCCGGTAGCGAACATGTGGTGGACCCAGAGGCCGAACGATAGGAAGCCGGTGCCGACAGCGGCAAGCACGATCCAGGAGTAGCCGGCGATCGGACGTTGCGAAAAGGTTGGCACGATCATCGCCATCAGCGCGATGGCGGGCAAGAAGATGATGTAGACCTCGGGGTGCCCGAAGATCCAGAACAGGTGTTGCCACAGCAGTGGGTCGCCGCCCCGCGTCGGGTCGAAGAACGGCCAGTCGAACATGCGCTGCATCTCAAACAGGATGTCGCCGGCGATCAGCGGCGGAAAAGCGAATAGTATCATGCCCGCGACGATCAGCAGGTACCAGGCGAACAGTGGCATTAGGTTGATGCGCATGCCCGGCGCACGGCACTTCATGATGCCGACGATCAGTTCGACCGCCGCAGCAATGGAGGCGACTTCGATAAAGGAGAGGCCCAGCAGCCAGATGTCGGCACCAATGCCGGAATATGCCTTGTCAGTGGCAAGAGGCGGATACATGAACCAGCCTGAAGAGGGAGCGGCGTCGAAGAAGATCGAACCGCAAACGAAGACACCGCCGATCAGAAAGCTCCAGAAGCCGAAGGCGCCGAGACGGGGAAATGGCAGTTCACGCGCACCGAGCATCGGCGGCAGCAGAAAGATCGCGACGGCCTCGAAGATAGGCACGGCAAACAGGAACATCATCACGGTGCCATGCAGCGTAAAGGCCTGGTTATAAAAGTCGGCAGAGAGGAAATTGTTTCCCGGAACCGCGAGTTGCGTGCGCACAAGAAGCGCCAGTACGCCGCCAAACAGCATGAAGGCAAAGGCCGCACCCCCGTACCAGAGGCCAACCTGCGTATTGTTGACCGAAGTCCAGTAACGCCAGCCGATCGGCGTCTTCCAGACGAGGCGCAGCTGTTCTTTTTCGATCTTCTCTGCGGAGGGCAAGGCGTTTCGCTTGATGCGGGCTTTGAGGGTTGTCATTCGAGCCCCTTCAGCCAGGAGGCGATTTCGGCGAGGTCCTGTTGGGGCAGCATGTTGAAGTCGGGCATCTTCGAACCCGGCTTGATCAAATGCGAATGGGCGATGAAGCTACGAACGGCCTCATCGTCGGTGGGCAAAACGCCGGCACCAATCGTTCCCCGCGAACCCATATGCGAGAGATCCGGGCCGACACCACCCTCAGCTTGTGTGCCCGCAACGCGGTGGCACGCGCCGCAGCCGTTGCGAAGGAATATGTCGCGTCCGGGCAAGGATGCGCCGGGCGAAGGGTTCGCCCGCACAGCCAGCCATTCCCGGAAGGCAGCGGGCTGCATGGCGACGGCCGTGAAGGTCATCAGCGCGTGCGAGGTCCCGCAATATTCCGCGCAAGGGCCGCGGTAGGTGCCATGTTTGGTCGCCAGCAACGAGAGCCGATTCACGCGACCCGGGATCATGTCCATCTTGCCACCGAGCGCGGGAATCCAGAAGGAATGGATGACGTCGGTGCTTTTCAGCAAGAACTCGACGCGCTCGCCAACCGGCAGCCTGATCTCGTTGGCGGAAAGAATAGGAACTCCGCCGTCAGCCGGGTGGTAGGCGACCCGCCACCAGAATTGCTCACCAGTCACTTCGATCCTGAGACCATTGGCTTCGCCGGCTCGTGCGAAAGGTCTCAGTCCAGGCATCAACCAAAGCGCATAGCCTAGCAAGAGAAAGAGGAGTAGCGAAGGAATGGCTGCCCCGCCCCAGAAAATCAGCCGGCTTGCAACACGCTCGTCTATGGGAGTGCGCTCATGACGTGTCGCGTGGGCCAGAAGACCGATGACCGTCAGCCAGATAAAACCGCCAGCAATGGCCATGAGCCAGAAAAGGTCAGCGATCTGGCGCGCTTCCTCTCCGGCCGGATCAAGCGCCGACTGGGCTCCCGAGCAGCTGGAACAGGTTCCCAAGCATAACCACAGCGCGAGCCAGCGCACCGCAGCGAGTTTCGTAATCCGGGCGCTTGTGCTTGGAACTGTTGACGAATCTATCCCTCCAATCGATGCCCTTGCTCACAAACGCGCCCGCAACCGAGTGGTTGCGCCAAAACTTCAGTTTAACGGCAATGGCCAGTGCTCATGCAATCTGTGCGCCGGTTTCGTCATTTGTCGCGCCGGTAGGCTTCGATACCGGCGATCCTTTGTACGTCTCAGCAGGCAGCCACCCTATTTTAAGGTTCACCAACTATCGGGACCAATCGAGCGATTTCTTGCACTTTGCGGCGTTCGACGGCGTGCCCAAGCCGTCTCGAAAAGTACCGTCTCCGCTCCAACCTGCGAGCAGGCGACCGAGCATTGGTGTTGGTGAAACGTGGGCGCGCACCGAAGAGTTGTCGCCGAGCCGCCCGTCGATCTCGAACATCTCGATCAGGAACCCGCGCCTCCGGCGCGGTTGCAACGCCGGTCCTGTAAATGTCCGCAACGCCAGGGGGGCGGCTCAGCCATCGTCCCTGGCGACCAGTAGAAAAGGTTCGCGCTCCGGCGTCGTCACCGAAAAGCCCGAAGGGCCCACCGCGCTGAAAAAGCGATGGAACATGTCGATGAAGACACGCACGAAGAGTGGCTTTGCCGACCCGTACATGTCGGCGACGATCAGCGTGGGTGGCGGCAGTTCATCGAGGATTGGTCTTCGAACGATCTCCTCGCCATCGGCGGTGGCGCGACCGATCGGCCGCATGTTGAGGACGGCCATGCCGAAGCCGGATGCGACGGCCGAGCGCACCGTTTCATAAGAGCGCGTGCGAAAGCGCACCTCCGGCCGTTTCGCCAGCACGTCGAACAGGGTCAGGAGATAGGTCGCCGTGTGCGGCAGGTCGAGCAGCACCAGCGGCCGTGCCGCCAGTTCCGCCAGCCAGATGCCGTCGCGCGCGGCAAGGGGATCGTCCGCATTGAGCACGGCATGCGCCGGTACCTTGCAGATGCGGGTGACGCTGTCGATACCGAATGGACCGATGTCGTAGAGAATGGCCAGATCGATCTGGCCGGCGACAAGCCGTTCCTGCAATTGGACCTGGTCTGCCTCGACAAGGTCGATCTCGACATCGCCGACGTTGTCGAGGTAGCTGCGCAGCATCTCCGGCATGAACAGCGCGCCGAACGGCTCGAAGCAGCCGATGCGCAGGACCTTCGGCACGCGCCCGTTGAGGTCTCCGATCGACCGGTTGAACTCCGTCTCCGCCGCCAGCATGATGCGGGCGGCGGCGACGAAGCGTTGGCCGGCCGGCGTGATGGAGACGCCGCGCGCCGGCCGCCTGTCGAAAATGCGCGCTCCCATCCCGGCCTCGGCCAGAGTGATCGCCGCGAGGATGGAGGATTGCGAGATGTAGAGCGATCTGGAGGCCGCCAGCACGCTGCCAAGGCGGGCGACTTCGCAGACATAGCGCAACTGCCGAATGGTCAGATTCATGGCTCTTTGTTACATTAAATAGCGAATATTCCCCACAACAATACATTTTATGGTGATGAAAAAACCCGCCAGATTGCCCAGGCTGACAAGGCTGCCGGAAGAGCGGCCATGAAGTGAGGGGTTCGAACTGCATGCCGAATGGGCTGTCTCCCATTGCCGACGCCGATGATCTGTGCCGCCTGGCTGCTGCGGAGCTTAGCGCCGCCTACCGCGCTGGATCGCTGTCGCCCGTCGAGGTGACGCTGGCGGCGCTGGATCGCGCCGAAGCGATCAATCCGCTTTTCAACGCCTTCACCATGATCGACCGCAAGGGTGCGATCGAGGCCGCAGGTGCTTCCGAGAAACGCTGGCGGGCAGGCGAGCCGCTGTCGGCGGCCGACGGCATACCGACGACGCTGAAGGACATCGTCTGGGTCGAGGGCTGGAGCGTGCGTTACGGCAGCAGGACGACGACTTCCGCCGCCTATGACAAGGATGCCCCCGCCGTTGCCCTGCTGCGCAGAGCCGGCGCCGTCTTCATCGGACAGACGACGACGCCCGAATTCGGCTGGAAGGCGATTACCGACAGCGGCCTCTGCGGCATCACGCGAAATCCCTGGAATGCGCAAAAGACCCCCGGCGGTTCCTCCGGCGGAGCGGCGGTGGCCGCCGCCACCGGCGCCGGCGTCTTCCATCTCGGAACCGATGGCGGCGGCTCGATCCGCATTCCGGCCTCGTTCACCGGCATCGCCGGATTGAAGCCGACCTTCGGCCGCGTGCCCGCCTATCCGTCCAGCGCGTTCGGAACCGTCGCCCATATCGGACCGATGGCGCGGACAGCACTCGATCTTTCCGTCATGGCCGGCGCCATGTCCGGCCGCGATATCAGCGACTGGCAGCAAGGCGTGGGAACGCTGGCGCCGCTTGGCCGGATCGAAGAAGTTTTGCGGGGCGCTCGGATCGGCTACTGGTCGAAGCCGCCTTCAGGAGCGCTGGATTCCGGGATCGCCGCCGTCGTCTCCCACGCCTTGACGTGTTTCGACGCCTTCGGCGCGACGGTCGAGCCGATTGATCTTCCCGGTGGCGATCTCCTCGACCTGTTCCAGCATCACTGGTTCACCGGCGCCGCGGCGCGGCTGGCGCTGGTTCCGCCGAGCGAACGGGCGGGCATCGATCCGGGCTTCCTGGAGATCGCGCAGGCTGGGGCGGCGTTCGACGTCCATACGCTCGTCGCCGCACAGTTGGAGCGCGCCGAATTCGGCGCCGCCATGGACCGGCTGCTGGACGACTATGATTTCATCGTTTCGCCGGGGACATCGGTTCCAGCCTTCGACGTTGGCCTTGAAGTGCCTCTGGGCAGCGGCCTTTCGCGATGGATCGAATGGGCAGCGTTCAGCTACCCGATCAATCTCAGCCAGCAACCGGCCTGCGTCATCCCTTGCGGCATGACCGAGGCGGGCCTGCCCGTCGGCTTCCAGATCATCGGCGCGCGCGGCGACGATGCCCGCGTGCTTTCGGCGGCAGCCGACCTGGAAGCCGCTTTCGTGCCCATGACCCACGCGTTTCGCCAGAAAGATCTGGTGTGAAAGATTTCGCATGAAGAAAAGACTCTAACCAACGCCAAAAAGGGGAACTTTGCCATGATGAACAGACGTGCAATGCTGCAGGGCGCGGTCGGCGCGGGTGCGGCCGGTGCCGCGCTTCTTGCCGATATGAACACTGCGGCGATCGCCCAGGACACCAAGCCCATTCCGGTCGGCTCGGCCCTGCCGATGTCCGGCATCGCCGCCGCCGACGGCATCGAGTTCAAGAACGGTCTCGAACTTGCCGCCGAGGAGATCAATGCGGCGGGCGGCATTCTCGGCCGGCCTGTCGAGATCCACATCGAAGACACCAAGGAAATGGGCGCCGACCTCGTCAGCCAGTCGATGCAGCGCCTGATCGACCGCTTCGAGGCGCCGGTCATCATCAATGGCTACAATCTCGGCACCAACATGATCGAGATGGACGTCGCCGCCGACAACGACGTCATCATGATGCACTACAACACGCTGATTTCGCACAATGAGAAGTTCAAGACCGACCCTGCCCGCTATTACAGCTCCTTCCAGGGCGATCCGCCGGAGTTCTGGTATGGACCGGGCTGCCTGAACTTCCTCAAGACGCTTGCCGCGGACGGCAAATGGAAGGCGCCCAACAAGAAGATCGCCATCATCCCGTCTGCCAACGAATATTCGATCGTCATCGCCAACGCGATCCGCGACAAGGCCGCCGAATACGGCTTCGAGGTTAGTCTGTTCGAGACCGTTCCGTTCCCGACCAACCAATGGGGACCGACGCTGGCGAAACTCCGCCAGGACCCGCCGGCGGCGATCCTGGTCACGCACTTCCTGCCGCAGGACCTGGCGCAGTTCATGGTCCAGTTCCTCGCCGAGCCGATCAACAGCCTGATCTACATGCAGTACGGACCATCGCTGCCGGCTTTCCGCGAGATCGGCGGCGAGGCGGTCAACGGCGTCGTCTATTCGACGGTGATCGGCTGCCTGCCGGACGATTTCTCCAAGCCGTTCCGCGAGAGCTACCGGGCCAAATTCGGTCCGAACTCGGCCTACATCACGGGATCGCAGACCTATGACGGCCTGTGGATGTGGGCGCTTGCCGCGGCAATCGCCGGTGGTCCAGGCGAACCGATGGACAAGGCGCAGACCACCAAGGTGGCCAATGCGATGAAGCGCCTGGTCTATCGCGGGGTCAACGGCACCTACCGGGCCGATCCGGCCGGCCAATCGGCCTTCTGCTATCCGACGCAGGTAGCCGATCCGTCGCTTGGCATGCCGCACCAGTTCCTGCAGCATCAGGATTACAAAACCGATCCGAAGCTGATCGCGCCGGTGCTCTATGCCACGGACAGCTTCATCCTACCGCCATGGATCAAGTGACCGGACGCGGAAATGAAACCAACGACACCGGCCGGGCCGTTTGCCCGACCGGCTCCATTGGGTGAGAAATATGACTGAGGCCGCCGGTCCGATGCTGGTTTGTGACAGTGTGGTCAAACGGTTCGGCTCGCTGGCCGCCGTCGACGGCGTGTCGATGGTGGTCAATGCGGGCGAGATCGTTGGCATTGGTGGGCCAAACGGCGCCGGCAAGACGACCTTCTTCGACGTGGTGACCGGGATCACGCCGGCCAGTGGCGGCCGGGTGCATTTCGGCGACACCGACATTTCGGCGCTTCCGGCCGACCGCATCTGCCAACTCGGAATCGCCCGCACCTTCCAGCTCAATGCCGCCTTCGACAGCTTGACCGTTCGCGAAAACATCGAGATCGCCGCGTATTTCGGCCGGCAGCGGCGAAGGCTGGCCGGCTTCCGCCTCGGCGAGGATGTCCGGCAGGCAACGATCGAAGCGCTGGACTTCGTCGGGCTTGCGGCCAAGGCCGACGAGACCGTGGCGCGGCTGCCGGTGCTCGACCGCAAGCTGCTGATGATTGCCGGCGCCATCGCCACCCGGCCGAAAATGCTCTTCCTCGACGAGCCGGTGGGCGGGCTCAACGTCGCCGAGATCGACCAGATCATGGCGATGGTGCTGAAACTGCGCGACCAGGGACTGACCATCGTCCTGATCGAGCACGTCATGCGCTTTCTCCTGGCGCTCTCCAGCCGCGTGATCATCATGCACCATGGCAAGGTGATATTCGAAGGCCGGCCGGACAAGGTCGCCGAGGACCAGACCGTTGTCGAAACCTATCTCGGCCAGGGCACGCAGAAACGGCTGAAGAAATTCTTCGATGAGCAAGCTGCCGCGACGAATCCGGCGGTGGGGGGAACGCCATGACGGGCGCAGCCGCAAAACCACCTGTCCTGCAACTCGACGGCATCGTCTGCGGCTATGACGGACTCGACGTGCTCAAGGGCATTTCGCTGACCGTTCATGCCGGTGAATTCGTCACCGTCGTCGGCCCGAACGGCCATGGCAAGTCGACATTGCTCAAGACCATTTCCGGCCTGGTGCCGCTGCGCGGCGGTCAGATCAGCATCGACGGCCGGCGCCTGTCCGGCAAGCCGCATGAGACGGCGATGCTGGGCGTCGCCCACGTGCCGCAGGGCGATATGCTGTTCGCGCAGATGAGCGTGCTCGAAAACCTTTTGATGGGCGGCTATCTCGCGCCGGACAAGGCCGAGATCGCGCGTCGGCTGGACGAGGTCTACGCGCTTCTGCCGAAGCTTGCCGACCGTCGCAACCAGATCGCCTCGAGCCTGTCGGGCGGCGAACGGCGCATGGTCGGCATAGGCCGCGGCCTGATGATGGGCGGGCGCATCCTTTTGATCGACGAGCCGTCGCTTGGCCTCGCGCCACTGATCATCGATCAGGTCTACGACGTCATTTCGCAACTGAGCAAGGCTGGGCGCACGATCCTGCTGGTGGAGGAGAACCCGGCCCGGGTCGAGGACCTCGCCGCCCGCCTGCATCTGCTCGACGACGGCGCCATCGTCTGGTCAGGCAAGCCCGCCGAACTGATGGCGCGCGACGAACTCCTCGCAACCTATCTCGGAGGCTGACGCCATGACCGACGTTCTCATGGCCATTCTCGTCGCCGGCTTCACCTCGGGCGCGCTCTATGCGCTGGCGACGGTCGGGCTGTCGCTGGTCTGGGGTTCGATGGGCATGCTCAACATGGCCCATGCGGCGATGCTGACGCTTGGCGGCTACGTCGCCTTCACGGTGATCACCTCGCTCGGCCTGCCGGTCGCAATCGGTTTCGCCGGTGCCATCGTCGCGGGTGCTTTGGCCGGCGCCATCCTCTATTTCGCGATCGTTCGCAATCTCCTGCAGAACGACAAATCGACATTCGAAGCCAACGTCATGATCGCCACGGTCGGCATCGGCATCGCCCTCGAGAATGCCATCCTCCTGACCTATGGCGGGCAGCCGCTGAAGCAGCCGGTCTCGATCGCCGGTGCCTTACGCCTGGGGCCGCTGACGCTGCCCTGGCAGAACCTTCTGATCATCGCTGTGGTGGTCGTGATGATGGTCGTCGTCTCGGCGGCGCTCGGCCGCACGCGGATGGGCCGTGCGATCCGGGCGACGGCGCAGAACCGCGACGCGGCGCAACTCATGGGCGTCGCCGTCAACCGCGTCTACCTGCAGGTGCTGATGCTGTCGGGCGCGCTCGCCGGCATCAGCGGCGTCATGGTCTCGTCGATGACGCAATTGTCGCCGCCACTCGGCAACGACCCGATGCTGAAGGCCTTCATCATGTGCGTGGTCGCCGGTCTCGGCAATCTGCCGGGCGCCATCGCAGCAGCACTTGGGCTGGCGTTGCTCGAATCCTTCGTCCAGTACGCCTTGGGCGCCAGGTGGGGCTTTCCATCGCTGCTGTTCGTCGTCATTGCCGTGCTGATCTGGCGGCCGTCCGGCCTTTTCGGCCACGCCGAAATCCGGCGCATGTGAGGGGTATCATGACAGAGACACGTCCCATGTCCCGTTCCTCCATGTCCCGCTCGGCCAGGACTGATCTTGCCATCAGCTTGATGCTGATCGCGGCTGCGATCGCGCTGCCGTTCCTGGTCGACAGCCGCTACATCCTTGGCCAGATCGTGCTGGCGCTGTTCTATGCGACGATCGCCTCGCAGTGGAACCTCCTGTTCGGCTTCTCGGGCATCTTCTCGCTGGCGCAAATGGCGATCTTTGCCTTCGGCGGCTATGCGACGGCGATGCTCTGCTTCTATTTCGGCTGGAACGTCTGGGCAGCACTTGTGCCTGGCGCGCTGGGCGCCGTGCTGTTCTCGCTGGTCGTCGGCCTCGCCTGCCTTCGCCTGACCGGCGTCTATGTGGCGCTGCTGACGCTGGCGATCGCCCAGACGATGTATCTGCTGATCGTCACCGATACCGAATGTTTCGTCATGGTCGGCTCCGTCTGCCGCCAGTTCACCGGCGGCGCCGTCGGCTTTGCCCGCTTCGGCGACCTCGGCACCAGGGCCTTGCTCCGGGCGCAGTGGCTGGTCGGCAATTACGCCATCATCGCGGTGCTGTTCGCGCTCACCATGGTCTTCACCTACGCGATCGTCAAAAGCCCGATCGGCCTTGCTTTCCGGGCGCTGAAGGACAATCCGGGCTATGCGGTGGCCCGCGGCGTCAACCGCTTCCAGGCGCAGCTTCTGGTGTTCGGCATCTCCGCCTTCTTCACCGGGCTGGCCGGCGGTTTCTATGCCGCGCATTTCCAGGCGATCGGCCCCGGTGTGCTGTCGATGTCGCAACTTATGTTCATCATCGCCATCGTCGTGGTCGGCGGCGTCGGCACGTTCTGGGGACCGCTGGTCGGGACGGTGGTGCTGGTGCTGGCTGACGAACTGATGCGAGAGAGCGGCGAGTTCCGCACGCTCGGGCTCGGCCTGATCATCGCCCTGTCGGTGGTGCTGATGCCCAAGGGGCTGGTCGGCCGTTTTGGCGATGTCATCGACTGGCTCGGGCGCCGTCGCGCCAGCCCCGACAGCAAGCCAGCAGCAAGCAGCATTGTGCAAAGCCCGACCCCGGCCGGAAAGTGAGAGACTGACGATGTTCGATACGATCATAGTGGGCGCCGGCTCGGCCGGCTGCGTGCTGGCAAACCGGCTCAGCGCCGATCCTGCCCGCAAGGTGCTGCTGCTGGAGGCCGGGCGCGAGGCGCCGCTCGCCTCGGACGTGCCGTCGGACTGGCCGACCATGTTCAACACGGAAGTCGACTGGGGCTACTACACCGAGCCGCAGGCCGGCTGCCGCGGCAGGCGGGTGTTCTGGCCGCGCGGCAAGATGATCGGCGGCTCCGGCGCGCTGAACGCCATGATCTATATTCGCGGGCTGCCGTCCGACTATGATGGCTGGGCGGCGATGGGCTGCCCCGGCTGGGCGTGGGCTGACGTGCTGCCGGTGTTCAAGGCCAGTGAAAGCAATGCCGAACTCGGCAACGACCCGCTGCACGGCGCCGACGGGCCGCTGCATATCGGCAATGTCGGACATGTCGATCCCAACGAGCTTGCCTGGATCGAGGCCTGCAAGGCCGCAGGCTACAAGCAGAACCGCGATTTCAACGGCGTCGAGCAGGAAGGCGTCGGCCTGTTCCAGTTCACCATTAAGAATGGCGAACGCTGGGGCACCGGCAAGGCCTATCTGCGCCCGGCGCGGGAACGACCCAACCTGACCGTGAAAACCGGTGTGCTGGCGACGGGCCTGATCGTCGAGAAGGGCCGGGTCAAGGGCATCCGCTATCTCGTCAATGGCGAACCTGAGACCGCTTTCGCCGACAGCGAGGTGGTGCTGTCCTCGGGCTCGATCGGCAGTTGCCAGCTGATGCTGCTTTCGGGCATCGGGCCGGCCGACGAACTCGCCCAGGTCGGCGTTGCTCCCGTGCACGACCTGCCGGGCGTGGGCAAGGATCTGCAGGACCACATCAACATTCCGATCACCTTCTATACCAAGGACAAGATCGGCGTCGGCGCCTGGACCGACGAGACGCTGCAGCGCGACTTCGCCGAATGGCAGACATCGCGCAGCGGCCCGCGTTCCTCACCCTGGGTGGCGGCGGGCGGCTTCGTCAAGAGCCGGCCCGATATCGAGCCGGACCTGCAGCTTTACGGCGCCATCAGCCCGCATCGAGACTATGTTCGGTTCCTTTCGTCCAGACCCGGCATCACGCTGCACACCACGCTGCAGCGGCCAGACAGCCGCGGCGAGATTCGCCTGCGCTCGGCCAATCCGATCGAATATCCGGCTATCGACCCACGTTACTTCATCAGCGACGAGGATGGCTCGGACATCGCCACGCTGGTCGAAGGCATCCGCATCAGCCGGCGCATCGCGGCGCAGTCGCCGCTTGCCGAAATGCTCGCCGGCGAAATCACGCCGAGCGCCGAATGCGAGAGCGACGCCGAGATCGCCGACTATATACGCGGCCACTGCACGACGCTCTATCACCCGACCAGCACCTGCCGCATGGGTTCAGATGCGATGGCCGTCGTCGATCCGACGTCGATGAAGGTTCATGGGCTGGACGGGCTTTGCATCGCCGACGCCTCGGTCTTTCCGAAAATGGTGTCGGGCAACACCAACGCGCCGACGATCATGATCGCCGAACGCGCCGCGTCAATGATCCTGGCGGGCTAGGAAACAAGACATGACGACAGGCTGGAATTTCCACGAACTCTATCTCTGGCACGAGACCGGCAATGCCGCGCAGTTCTTTCAGCCGAGCCTGACCATCGAGCCGGGCGAGCATGCGGAGAATGCCGACACGAAACGCCGATTCCGCAATCTGATGGAGGTTTCGGGCCTGACCGAGAAACTGTCCAAGATCGCCTCCGTCGCGGTGAGCGAGGATGACCTCGCCCTGTTCCACGACCGCGACTACATCAGCCGTATCAAGCTGCTCAGTGATGGGCGCGGCGGCGATGCGAGCTATCTCACCCCCTTCGGCCATGGCAGCTACGAGATCGCCTGTCTGGCCGCCGGCGGCACGGCGGCGGTGATGGATGCGGTGTTGAGCGGCGATGTCGACAATGGCTATGCGCTGGTACGACCGCCCGGCCATCATGCCGAGCGCGGGCAAGGCATGGGCTTTTGCCTGTTCGGCAACGTTCCGGTCGCTATCCTGAAGAACCGGGCCAAACATGGCTTCGAGCGGGTCGCCAGCGTCGACTGGGATGTCCATCACGGCAACGGCACCCAGTCCGCCTTCTATTCGGACCCGTCGGTACTGACCATCTCGATCCATCAGGACGGGCTTTATCCACATGACAGCGGTCTTCACAACGAACGCGGCGAGGGCAAGGGCGAAGGCTACAACATCAATGTACCGCTGCCGGCCGGCTGCGGCCACGGCGTTTACATGTCCGTCTTCGAACGCGTCGTGCTGCCGGCGCTCAATCGCTACAAGCCTGATCTTATCGTCGTGCCGTCGGGCTTCGACGCCTCGGCGGCCGATCCGCTGGGGCGCATGATGCTGCATAGCGGCAGCTACCGCGACATGACGCGGATGCTGATGCAGGCGGCGGACGACCTCTGCGGCGGGCGCCTGATGATGTCGCACGAAGGCGGCTATTCCGCCTCCTACGTTCCCTACTGTGGCCTGGCGGTGATGGAGCAGTTGTCCGGCATCAGGACGCATATCGACGACCCGTTCCTGCCGGTCTTCGAAAGCTATGCCGGCCAACCCTTGCAGCCACATCAGGCGGCCGCTGTTTCCAGGGCGGAGGAACTTTTGGGCGGCATCGCCTAGAAGCCTGATTGCGGTCAGCCAATGAGGCGATCTCAAGACACACCGGCGGCCAATCTCGCAAATGCGGGCACGCGCTGACGGTAGGCTAATGCATGTCGCCCAAAAGTACCGGTTTGGGACAACGACATGCACGAAAACAAAGACTTAAAGCGCGTCGTTTTTTGCGAGAAACGCCGGAGCACTCCAGACTACGCTAACCCCTACTCCCACTCGATTGTTCAAACAGCCTATAACTAATTGAAATTACACTAGGATGTTTCTATAGCCCCATAAGAGACCGACACCAGAGCCGTCAAAAAATTACGCCTCGGTTCTAAAGGGAAATCGCCGCAAAGAATTTTTCGAGGGTTCACCAACTATCGGGACCAATTGGGCGATTTTTGTACCCCAAGACGTTCGACGGCCTGCCAAAGCCGTTTAAAAAAGCACCGTCACCGCTCCAATAGGGCATTGGCATGGGTCATAACGATCGACAAGCAACCGGTGTCGCACACACCCTGGTGCGGGCGGTGTGGCGCGACCGCGCTGGCATCCACTCGATTATTGCTAAAATTCCGGCTAGCTTGGCGAGAGATGGCTCAATTTCTGGTCGGTGAATCACAATCAGACCGCCCGTCAAGAGAATAATGGGCAGCACCTTTGGTCTAAGGCGAGTGCAATGGCGCGCACGAATGAGCTCTACAACAATGCGCCGTGGGACGCCCAGCGACCTTGTCCTTTCGTATACCGATCAAGCAATTGGCTATATGGGCAAGATAGGGGAAATCGTTTTTAGCAGTCCGGATTGGAATCAAGAGGGATGACTTCTGCCGATTTTTTTGACATCGTTTTCCTCCTCGATCCATCCCACAATACAACAGGAAGTCTCTGCTCACTCCTCGCGGCGATATTCGCCAACCCACCTAGTTCCGGACTGGCGATCAGAAAGCATATCTGAACGGCATTCCATAGAAGCGATATAAATTGAAATTGCGGCCATGTGATTCACACCCGGGATGGTTTCGAAGCCGGGGGCGCTCACGGTCTCAAGGCGAGAATTTTAAGAGACGTTCAAGAATGACCCAACACGCAGAAAACGCTCGAATTCTCATGTACAGCCACGACACGTTCGGGCTCGGCCACTTGCAGCGCTGCCGGACTATTGCGCATTCGCTAGTCGAGGATTTCCGTGGGCTTCAGGTGCTTATCATTTCGGGTGCGACTATCGCCGGCGCCTTCGACTACCGCGCCCGCGTCGACTTCGTGAAGATCCCCAGCGTCATCAAGTTGCGCAACGGCGAATACACCTCGTTGGAAAAGGACATCGATCTGCATGAGACGCTAAGGATGCGTCAGTCGATCATCCGCCACACAGCCGAGACCTTCCGCCCGGATATCTTCATCGTCGACAAGGAACCGCTCGGCCTGCGCGGTGAGATTGAGGACACGCTGTCCTACCTCAAGACGCGGGGCACCACGCTGGTGCTTGGCCTGCGCGAGGTGATGGATGCACCGCATCTGCTCGAAGCAGAGTGGGCGCGCAGGGATGTGATGCGCAAGATAGGCCTGTTCTACGACAAGGTCTGGGCCTATGGCCCGCCGGATTTCTACGACCCATTGACCGGTTTGGATGTGCCGCCGGCTGTCAGGGCAAAAATGAGATTCGTCGGTTTCCTGCAACGGAGCTTGCAGCGGAACCAGTTGCCCGGCCACCGGCCAGAGGGCGACTATATCCTGGTTACCACCGGTGGCGGCGGCGACGGGGCCGAATTGATTCACGACGTCATCGACGCTTATCAGCAGGATCCGAAATTGCAGCACAAGGCGCTGATCGTGCTTGGGCCTTACATGCCGGCTCGCAAGCGCAACAAGTTGCTGAAGAAGGGGGCCACGATCCCCTACATCAAGATTATCGAGTTCGACAACCGCATGGAAGACCTGATTGCCGGCGCCAAGGCGGTAGTGGCGATGGGCGGTTACAATACTTATTGCGAGATACTATCTTTCGACAAGCCGGCGCTTATCGTGCCGCGCATCGAACCCCGCCAGGAACAACTGATCCGAGCTCGGCGCGCGGCCGAACTGGGCCTCATCGAAATGCTTTTGCCGGAGGAGGCCAAGGACTCCCAGCGGTTTGCCGATGCACTGGTGGCGCTGCCGAATCGGCCTCGTCCATCCCAGAGTAATCCACATCTGACCCTGGAAGGGCTCCCTCATATTTCCGAAATCGTCGCGGAACTGCTCAACCGGCAGGCTGGCCCTCACCTTTCGGTTATTGAAGGCATGAACTGAGTTGCAACATCGCAAGATCGTCGTGGTTCTGAAGGGTTATCCGCGGCTGTCGGAAACCTTCATCGCGCAGGAACTGCTCGGACTGGAGCGTGCGGGGTTCGATCTGGTACTCGTTGCGCTCAGGCGGCCGACCGACGCAAAACGCCACCCCGTGCATGACGAGATCAAAGCGCCCGTCCATTATCTGCCGGAATATCTGCATGAAGAGCCGCTGCGCGTGGTTCGCTCGCTTCTTGCTTGTTTGCTGCTGCGGCCGGGCTTCTGGCGTGCACTGGGATCGCTGGCGGTCGATATCCCGCGCGACTTTACGCGCAATCGCGCGCGCCGTTTCGGGCAAGCGCTCGTGCTAGCGGCCGAATGGCCCGAAGACGCGGCATGGTTGCATGCGCACTTCGCCCACACGCCGGCATCGGTGACGCGCTATGCCAGCCAGCTTCTTGGTTTGCCCTGGAGTTGCTCGGCCCATGCCAAGGACATTTGGACTTCGGCGGATTGGGATCTGGCCAGCAAGCTTTCCTCGGCACGCTGGACGGTAACTTGCACGAAAACCGGCTTCGACCGTCTGAAAAAACTCGCCGACGGCAACTCGACCGTGCATTTGAGCTATCATGGGCTCGACCTTGATCGCTTCGGCATTTTCGGCGAGGCACGAAAACAGCACGACGGCTCGGCGCCGGACGAACCGGTTATCGTTCTGAGTGTCGGGCGCGCCGTTGCAAAGAAAGGTTACGACACCTTGCTGGAGGCCCTTGCCCTCTTGCCCGTCGATTTAGCGTGGCGTTTCGAGCATATTGGCGGCGGCGAGGAACTGGAGCGGCTCAAGGCGTTGGCGCAAAAGCTCGGACTGGATGGTCGCATCTCTTGGAAAGGCGCGCTTGCGCAGGAGGAGGTGCTTGAGCACTACCGCCGCGCCGATATGTTCGCCTTGGCCTGCAGGATCACCATAAATGGTGACCGCGATGGTCTGCCGAATGTTCTGGTGGAGGCGGCCAGCCAACGGCTTGCCTGCGTGTCGACCGATATTTCCGGCGTGCCGGAGCTTATATCGCCGGATGAAACCGGGCTGCTGGTTTCGACGGAAAATCCAATTGCCCTGGCACAGGCGCTGGAGCGACTGATCCGTGATCCCGTGCTGCGCGCCTGCCTCGGCGACGCCGCAGAGCGGCGCGTGCGCGGCAACTTCGATCATATGGCAAGCATCGGACAGCTCAAGGAGCTGTTCGAACGGGAGTGGCGGGCCGCCGAATGAAGCGGCTGCGCGCTTTCTTCTATGTCCAGCACCTGCTCGGCATCGGCCATCTCGCGCGCTCCAGCCGCGTCGCGGCGGCTCTGGTCGATGACGGGTTTGACGTAACCATCGTCACTGGCGGAGCGCCGGTCGCGGGGTTTCCGGGATTGGGGGCAATATCTGTAACCCTGCCATCTGTCACCTCCGGTGATGAAGGATTTTCGGGTCTTGTCGACCTGCAGGGTAAGCCCATTGACGATGATTTCAAGAAACGGCGTTCAGAGATGCTGCTGCAGGCATTCCGGGATTGCAGGCCTGATATCGTCATTGTCGAGGCGTTTCCATTTGGGCGCCGGCAGATGCGTTTCGAACTCTTGCCGCTGATCGAGGCCATCGACGCGGCGTCGCCCAGACCGCTTCTGGTGACGTCCGTCCGTGATATCCTTCAGGACCGCGTCAAGCCGGGCCGAAACGAGGAAACGGTCGATCTCGTTAACAGGCATTTTGACCTTGTCATGGTCCATGGCGATCCGGCTTTCGCAACCCTAGACAAGACATTTCCACTGGCGGGAGCGATCAGGGCCGAGGTTGCGTACACGGGGCTCGTTGCCGCGCCACCAGCGCCCGCGGCCTCCGAGCGTTTCGACGTTGTGGTGTCGGTTGGCGGCGGGGCCGCCGGAAAGAGCCTTGTCCGGTCCACCATCGCATCAGCGCGGAATGCCGACAACGCCTGGAAATGGTGTCTGATCACCGGCCCAAACCTGCCGAAGGACGAGTTTGACGCGATTACACGCGATGCGACGCCGAGCCTGTCCATCTTCCGGTTTCGCGAGGATTTCGCCAGCTTGCTGACCGGCGCCCGCCTGTCGGTCTCGCAGGCGGGTTACAACACTGTCTGCGATGTCCTGCGCGCGCGCTGTCGCTCGCTGCTCGTTCCCTTTGCAGCCGGCGGGGAAACGGAACAGACGGTTCGAGCCTTGATGCTCGAAGAACTGGGTTTGGCGACGGTTCTGAGGGAAAACGACCTGACGCCTGAGTGTCTGGCGCAAGCGATCGAACAGGCGCTTGCGGGACCGACGCCAGCCGCGCATCGTCTCGATCTGGAAGGCGCCCGTCACTCGGCGCAAATCCTGCGCGAGCGGCATCGAGCCTGGTCCTCGAAATCCTAGCGCAGGTCATATCTCGGTTGGATTCGCGCAACGCGCTTCAAACAGTTCCAATCAGCATGAAGCGGGTATATTTTTTTGTCGGCAGTTCGCCGGAGAACCTGATCTCCCGTAGCGCCACCATTGCTTCGAAGGCTGCAAGCGAAGCCACGCAGTTGATGTGCGTCGGCTCGCTGAAGTAATCGTTCGATTGCAGTAGCACCTTCGTGCCCCGCGGAAGCAGGGCAAGCCAGGCACCCAGGTCGGCTATGTGTTCGCAGCTCGTATTGACCACCAGGTCGGGCCGACCGGCCGCATAGTCGAGTGCGTACATATCTTCCGTCAGCGCCCGGAAGCGGTCGCCGGCTTCCCGGTTGAGGGTCCGGGCGACCGGCCCGACTTTGGGATCGATGTCGATGCTGTCGATCGCCGCAATGTCGAAACGGGCGTCGTTGAAAAGCATTGCCGGCAATACGCCGTACCATCCGCCCAGAACCCATATGCGCCCGAACCGGCCGCCGTCGTTTTCGAACAGCTTGTCGAGCGCCCACATCTTGCAGGCGACCTGCTTGTGGTTGAAGGCGTTGGCGATATCGGCCGTCGGATGCTTGGCGATGACCCGCGCCAGCCCGGCGACAAGAGGGTGGTCGACATACGCGGCAATTCCCCGGGCGAGGTCCAAGGCTTGTTCGTGCCCGTCAATGCCGGCATTGCGTGCTTGCGTGACATCCATCATATTCGTCTTCTATGTTGGGATTTCGGGCTACACAACGCAATATTGCCTCACCCAAGGCTGTTCGACTTGCGGATGAGACTATGCCACCAGCCGTTTCGCCGTTGCACGGTCACGATGGGGGCCGGTTGCGTCTGTCCGGACCAGCGGCGTCCATCCGCGAAGACATTGCCGATACATCGTTTGCCAGCAGGTGCTTTCACCGCCTGCTTCCTCCAAACTGACAGCCGCATATGGAACCCAGCCTAGCCCGCTATATCTGGACGCACACCCGGAAGCAGCAGATCTGGATATTGATGATCGTCCTGCTTTCGATGATCCCATATTTCATGTCCTTCGACCTGCCGAAGCTGATCGTCAACGGCCCGATCCAGGGGAAGGGGTTCGAGCAACCCGGCGCGACCCTGCCCTTCATGAAATTGCACTATAACCTGCCGTTCATTGGCGAGGTCCAGTTCTTCTCCGGTTTTCAGTTGGACCGCAAGGAGACGCTGCTTGCCCTGAGCCTTGTGTTCCTCTTGCTGGTCGTCATCAACGGCCTGTTCAAACTCTACATCAACACCTACAAGGGCCGCCTCGGCGAACGCATGCTGCGGCGTATTCGCTTCGATCTGATCGATCGTGTGCTGCGGTTTCCGCCGATTTACTTCAAGCGGGTGAAATCCGCCGAAGTGGCGACCATGGTGAAGGATGAGGTGGAGCCGCTGGGCGGCTTTATCGGCGATGCCTTCCTGCAGCCGGTGCTGCTCGGCGGCCAGGCGCTGACGGCCATGCTGTTCATCATGGTCCAGAACGCCTGGCTCGGAATGATAGCGATGGTGATCGTGATCATCCAGATCGTACTCATCCCGCGGATGCGGCGGCGGCTGCTCGTGCTTGGGCGCCAACGGCAGTTGACGGCGCGCGCGCTTTCCGGCCGGGTTGGCGAAATCGTCGACGGTATCGGCGCGGTTCACGTCCACGACACGTCGAACTACGAGCGCGCCGACATAGCTGCTAGGCTAGGGCTCATCTTCAAGATCCGCTTCGATCTTTACCAATGGAAATTCATGGTAAAGTTCCTCAACAATTTTCTCGCACAGCTCACGCCCTTTCTGTTCTACATGATCGGCGGGTATCTGGTCATAGGGGGCCGGCTGGACGTCGGTCAGCTCGTGGCGGTGATCGGAGCCTACAAGGACCTGCCCGGACCGATGAAGGAACTGATCGACTGGGATCAGGATCGGCAGGATGTCCAGGTCAAATATCAGCAGGTCGTTGAACAGTTCACCGTCGAGGATATCATTGCGCCGGGAATCGCGGCACTGGCGATCGACGATCCCGGTCCGATGACAAAGCCGCTGTCGGCGGTCGGTCTGTCCATAGCAGACGATGGCGGTGCAATGCTCCTCAACCGTGTCTCCATGCAGGTCAAGCCGGCTGAGACGGTGGCGCTGGTCAGCACCCCGACAGGCGGAGCAGAGGCGCTAGCAGAAGCCTTCGCGCGTCTGAACTGGCCAGAGAGTGGAAAGGTCGCTTCGGGCGCCGATGACCTGCTTGAACTCCCCGAAGCCGTGACCGGCCGGCGCATGTCCTACGCCTCGTCGGATGTTTTCCTGTTCCAAGCAAGCCTGCGCGATAACTTGCTCTACGGGTTGAAGCATGCACCGCTGACATCGGTGACTTATGACGGCACCGCGGCAGACCAGCAGCGCTGGAACATGGACGAGGCGCGCCGGTCGGGCAATCCGGATTTCGACGTCCACAGCGACTGGATCGACTATGCTTCCGCCGGTGCTACCGGCCCGCACGACCTCTTTGAAGCGGTGCGCCGGGTGCTCGACGCGGTTCTTCTGTCGCGCGACATTCTGGATCTTGGCTTGCGCTCTTCGGCCGACCTCACGCGTCACACGAAGCTCGCCGGGCGGATCGTCGAACTGCGTGCAGCGCTGCGAACCCGGCTCGAACAGGAAGGACTGCGCGAACTGGTGGTTCCTTTCGAGCCGGGCGCTTACAACACGGAAGCGACGATCGGCCAGAACCTGCTTTTCGGCGCCGCCGCCGGCCCCGAACTGGCCGACAAGGCTCTGGCGGCCAATCCCTACTTTGCTTCCGTGCTGAAGCAGGCCGGCCTCGACAGCACGCTCTACGAGATGGGCATGGAGATCGCCGAACAGGCGATCGAGCTGTTTGCCGACCTGCCGCCAGATCACCAGTTCTTCCAGCAGCTCGCCTTCATGAGCGCCGAGGAGATCCCCGCCTACGAGACCTTGCTACAGCGGCTCAAGAACCGCCCCTACGAGGCGGTTTCGGAGGCCGACCGCGCCATGATCATCACCTTGAGCTTTGCCTATATCGAGCCCCGGCACCGCTTCGGCCTGCTGACCGACGAGTTGATGAGCAAGATCGTCGCCGCACGCAACCGGTTCTATGAGAACCTGCCGCCCGAACTGCACAACGCGATCGAACGGTATGATCCTGCCAAATACATTGCCGCGGCCACCGTCATGGACAATGTCCTATTCGGCCGTGTGGGAAACAACCATCCCGACGCGCCGGACCGCATACGCTCCATCGTCTATGACATTCTTGACGAGCTGGGGCTTTATGCCGAGCTTCTGGATGTCGGCCTGGACTTCAACGTCGGCGCCGGTGGAAGGCGGCTGACCAGCGGACAGCGACAGAAGCTCGATGTTGCCCGGGCTCTGCTCAAGCGTCCCGATTTTCTCATTCTCAACCGGCCGCTGTCGGCGCTCGACCAGCGTATCCAGGACAAGGTGCTGCGAAACGTGCTCGAGGAAGCCAGACGCGACGGCCATTCGCCGGCAATTGTGTGGGTCGTGACGAGTCCGGCAATGGCGATGATGTTCGATCGCGTTATCGTCTTTGACTCGGGGCAATTGGTGGAAGACGGTACACACGAGACACTTTTGGCAGAGAACGGTATCTTCAAGGAACTTCTGTCATAGTCTGGCAGACGCGAATTTAGGAAGGTTTGCGACAATGCTGCTCAAGGATGAAGTTGGAATGCTGCAACGCGTTCCCTTGTTCTCCGGCATTGAGCCGGCAAAGCTCAAGCTGCTCGCGTTCACATCCGATCGCGTGAATTACAGCGCCGGCCAGATTCTTTTCCGGCAGGGCGACGAGGCAGACGCTGCCTATGTCATCCTTTCAGGCAGGGCGGATATTCTGGTCGATTCCGACAGCGGGCCGATAAAGGTTGCGGAACTGCTGCCAAATTCGATCGTCGGCGAGATCGCCATATTGTGCAACAGCTCCCGCACTGCCACCGTCAGCGCGGCAAGTGATCTGGAGGCCTTGAGAATCCGCAAGGATCATTTCCTGAGGCTTATGAAGGAGTTCCCGGAAATGACCATCGAGATATTGCGGGTTCTTGCCGATCGGCTAAGCCATACGACCGCGGATCTGATCGACGCACGAAGCGCCTAGAGCTATGATGAGCGAAAGGTAGCATGGACGACGATTTTTTCCTGGTCAGATTTTGGGGCGTGCGCGGCAGCATTGCTGTATCCGGGCCAGAATTCGCTCGCTATGGCGGCAACACAATCTGCATTGAGATGCGATGCGGCAAGCATACGCTTCTGTTCGACGCAGGTTCTGGCCTGCGGCCTGCCGGTAGGGCGCTTCAGGCGTCGGATGTGACCGATTTCGACCTGCTTTTCACCCATTGCCATTACGATCACATCATCGGGCTGCCGGCTTTTGCGCCTATCTTCGACCCGAGCGTCAAGCTTACGCTTTGGTCCGGGCATCTTGCAGGACGCATGACGACCCGGCAGATTATCGATGAGTTCATACGGCCGCCGTGGTTTCCGGTGAAAATGAACGTCTGCAAGGCAAATCTCGACTGCCGCGATTTTGTATCCGGAGACGTGCTTCGGCCGCGCGAAGGGGTGGTGGTTCGGACCGGCAGTCTCACCCATCCGGGAGGCTGCATAGGCTACCGGATCGAATGGGGCGGCCGCGTCGTGGCGGTGATCACCGACACCGAGCACGAGCCGGACAAACTCGATCAGTCGGTGCTCGACCTGATCGAAGATGCCGACCTCGTCATTTACGATTGCACCTACACCGAGAAGGAAATGGAACGCCGCCGCGGTAACGGGCACTCGACATGGCAACAGGGTGTCAAGCTCTGTGAGGCTGCTGGTGCACGGGCGCTTGCGCTGTTTCACCACGACCCGACACGCACCGACGAGCAACTGGACGAGATGGAGAAGCTGGCCAAGGACAGGTTTGCCGGCGCTTTTGCCGCGCGGGATGGCCAGATGCTCAAATTCCCGGTCTCATCGCACAGAAAGCGCTGAGCTATTTTCCTTTACCCGCGCGGCGCCCGATCAATGTCCTGATCGGAAGCCATGCACAGGGTTCAGCCTGTGCGGTGACTGTCAACAATCGTTCGAGGAAAAGCCAGGCCGATTCATCATGTACAAGATGGTGGGTGAGCAGGCCGATCGGCTCGCCGTCGGATGCATGCTGCAAGTGTGCGATGATAGCCTGGACCAATAGACCATGATCGAGGCAGCCGCGCGTGCCATGCCAATCCATGATGTCGACATTGCTGTTGATGACCGCCAATGAATCCGGCTTCGGCGGCCCATAGACTGACAAGGCCGCAAAACCTATCGATCCAAGGTCGGATACCACGCCGGCGTCGATCCTGTTCCATGGCGGCACCAGCATCGGAACGGCACGTGCGCCGTGCAGGCCGGTTACTCGCGACAGTCCGCGAGCCAGATCATCGAGCACCGCCTCGCGTGGCCGATGCGCGCCGAGCTCCTGCTTTTTCTGGTCCTCGGGCGCATGATTTCGGTGCGCCCAGCCATGGATCGCGACCGTGACATGCGGGGCCTCGTCAAGCCGGGCGACAAGCTTCGCGTCGGTCAGGGCCGGAATGACGGCCAGAGTGACCGGAACCGCGAATTCACCGGTGAGGTCGAGCAGCCGATTAAGCGCAGGCGTCGGATCCACGGCGTCGTCGTCGCGCAGCCAGAACTCCGCCTTGCGGCCCGCCCGTTGCAGGCGCGCCAGCTCTTCCACCAAGGGCTGCCAGATCGGATCGGACGTCATGAGACCGGGACCTTCGCAATAAGTCCGGCCAGACGCGCAGCTGCCCCACCGAGGGAACGCTCTTCGAGAACGAAACGCCTGGCTTCCGCGGCCATGATGGTTCTTTCGTCGTCACGGGCCAGAAGCCTTTCAATGGCGGAAGCGAACGCCGCGACATCGCCCGGCGGGGTTAGAAACCCGGTCTGGCCATCCCGCACGACCTCCGGCACGCCGGCGATGTCCTGGGCCACCACCGGAAGGCCGGCGGCCTGTGCTTCAAGATAGGCAACGCCGTAGGCCTCGCCATAACCCGGCCAGACATAGATTCCCCCGGTGTAAAGGACATCTGGCACGGCGGCTGGCTCGATCGAGCCAATCCATTCGATGCGATCGGCGGGCAGGCCGGCGAATTGCGCTTCGACCTCGTCGCGGGCTGGGCCGTCTCCGACGACCGACATGGTCCAAGGCAGATGACCTATCAAGCCGAGCGCTTGCGCCAGCATGCGATAGCTGCCCAGTTTGTCGCCCGGGCGCATCATGGCGACGGTAATGAGGCGCGTCGGACAACCCCGTGCCGGGATTTCCCGGAATGCCGATGTGTCGATGAAGGGCGAAAGCATACCGAAAGCGGCCTTGGGAATAGCATCCGCCAGTCCCTGACGATCCCTTTGGGTGAAGCAGATGTTCATCGCCGCCTGTTCGATGGCTCGCGCCACCAATGCTTGGCTATCGGCCCACAAGCCGGCATCGCGTCGCCTGGAATAGGAGGCTTCCGCTGTCACATAGGGGACAGCAAAGGCCGACGCCAGCTCCGGCCCGATCAAGTCGGGCGCCTTGTAATAAGGATGGTAGGTGAACCAGAGATCGGGCTTGCCGTCACGATCCCAAAGCTTGGTCAGCCGCACGGCTTCCTCTGCGGCCTCGATCTTTAGTGCCTCGAAACTTTTCGACTCCGGCTGGCGTAGATAGAAGCGCAACTCAGATGCCAGTTCGACGCTATGCCCTCCGTGCTCCAGCGCTTTGACAAGCATCCGTGCCATCTGGCGGTCGCCGGAAACAACGGGATGATTGGGTGACTTCAGCGGCGCGTAGAAGGCAATTCGCATCGCGCGACCCTATCACCGGAAAGCCTGCGCAAGTCAATTTCCAAGCGTAATCGACTTCACCTTCAAGCCGTGGAATATGCTATCTAATGGCCATGGAAACAGCTGTCGCGTCCGACCCGTTTGTCGCTTCTTTGCCGGTCTTCGCAAAGTTCGAAAGCGTTGCCGACATCGATAACTATCGGCCCCTCCCCGATGGCTGGGCGCTGGCCACTGCCGACATTGTCGGCTCGACCAAGGCGATCGAGGCGGGGCGCTATAAAACCGTCAATATGGCCGGCGCAAGCGTCATTTCGGCGCTGCTCAATGCGCTGGGTCGGCAAGACCTCCCCTTTGTCTTCGGCGGCGACGGCGCGCTCGTGGCGTTTCCCGGCTCGGCGCTGGAGATAGCCCGCAACGCGCTGGCGGCCGTCCAAAGGTGGGTGGCGGACGAACTGGGCCTTACCTTGCGCGCCGCGATCGTACCGATAGGGGACATAAGGGCGCATGGCCTCGACGTTCGCGTGGCGAGGTTCCGGGCTTCCGAAGCGGCCTTCTATGCCATGTTCGCCGGCGGTGGCGGCAGTTGGGCGGAAGCTGAGATGAAAGCGGGGCGCTACCGCATCGATCCTGCGCCGGCCGGCGCGCGGCCGGATCTGACCGGCCTCTCCTGCCGTTGGAACCCGATCGAGGCCCGGCATGGCGAAATCGTCTCGATCATAGCCACACCGGGGGCGTCGCGCGACTTGCGCGGGTTTCAGTTTCTGGCTTCCGACATCATCGCCCTCGCCGGCAGGCAGGAGCGCGATGGCCACCCGGTGCCGGTGGACGGCCCAGGCTACAGTCTGCTGCCCGCCGGCCTGGATGTCGAGGCGCGGGCGATGGCCCCGGCAGGATGGCGGTGGCGGTCGAAGCTGTGGATCGTGTTCCTGATGACGCTTACGGCTGCAACCGATCGATTTGGCTGGACGATTGGCCGTTTCGATCCGAAGGTCTACAAACGCGAGGTGGCCAGCAATTCGGATTTCCGAAAGTTCGACGACGGCTTGAAGATGACCATCGACGTTGACGCGGATGTGCTGCATCGGATCCAAGACCGGCTGAAGCAGGCGGAAGAAGCGGGCATCTGCAATTATGGCCTGCACCGCCAGAAGTCCGCCTTGATGACCTGCCTCGTCATCTCGCCGCTGCAGCGCGATCACGTTCACTTCATCGATGGCGCCGCCGGCGGCTACGCGATGGCTGCCGCAAGCCTGAAGGCGAAGGCGCCGGTCTGCTGACTGCTTGCGGAATTCGAGTTCCGCAATATGCCCTCACTCATGGTTCTTGGCACCGGTGAGCCTCGCCATGGGAGGGGTAACCTGTCCGAATTGACGGGAAAGCAGATTTTTTGGACGCCTCACGATATGACCGTCTTCTTAACCGGATTTCGAGGCGCGCCGCGCATGTCAGCGTGATCGGGCTGGCTATGTCGAGTTGCCGCTGTCGGTTGCGATCGCACGCGCCGGGTCCCCGGTTTTCCGGCTTCGACATCGAAACCCGGAAGGTCGAGAACTTGAACAACGGCCAATCCTCCTTGAGGCAGTGACGTTGACAGCCCTTGCCAACCGGGCGGTTCCGCGCCACTGCGGATTTCTCGAACTAGCCGTCTGCGATGCCATCATAATCTGCGTTCCGACACCGCTGACGAAACACCGGAAGCCGGAGAGGATCCCCGAAGGATTCGATGCTGTCGTCGTGGCAACCGGCCACGACGCGATCGACTATCAGGCGATCGCTGATCACGCTTCTCTGATCGTCGACACACGCAATGTTTTTGGCCGTCTCGGGGTGGCCCAAGAGACAGTGGTGAAGGCCCGACGGTGTCTGAGACGGCGAATTCTTTGCCCGATGTCAGGATCGAGATTGCACTCCGCCGGAAGCCTCGCCACATAGGGTTCCAGGTGATAGATGCTGTTTTACGCCTGTTTCCTTCCTGCAAGGAGTTATTTAGGAAATTCTTCGCCGGCTTTCGTCGCCGAAGCCGGCTTCACTGACTTCGATTGTGTGGCGGATCAAAGGAGATGGCTCGTCTTCGACGGGTTTGAGATGGCATGAGCACAGCGCAAGCAGAAATTTCCACCATTCTCATGGATAAAGTTGCCGACTGGCTGAGCCAATCGGCGCTGGCGGGCAACGACCTGGAAACATTGGTAAAGGGCTTTTGTGAACGGCTGGCTGCTGCCGGCCTGCCGCTGAAGCGGGTGCATTTGAGCTTTTCGATGCTTCATCCGCTTTATGACGCGCTTGGCTTTACCTGGCTTCGCGGCCAGGGTCTGGAAGTGGAAGGCTTCCGCAGTGAGAACGGCGTTCATTCCGACAGATTCCTGACCAGCCCATACTACCATCTGCTCAGCAACAAGCTCGACCACCTGCGGCGCCGGCTCGACCCGTCGGTGCGGTCGGAGTTTCCTGTTTTCGATGACCTCGGGCGTATGGGCGTCACCGACTACATGGCTTTCGTGCATCCCTTCAACGGCGATACCAGTCAGGGCATGATGGGGTCTTGGTCGACCGACAGTGCTTCAGGCTTCAGCGACGGCATGATTTCGGCGCTATTGCGGATCCAGAACTATCTCGCTATCGCCACTAAGATGGCGGTGCTCACCAAGCTCGCCGACAACATGATGACCACCTATCTTGGCGGCGACGCCGGCAGGCGTGTGCTGGATGGCCAGATTAAGCGCGGCGAAGGTGACACAATCCGGGCCGCACTCGTCATGGGCGATATGCGCGGGTCGACAAGGCTTGCCGAAACCTCCGGTCGCGAAATCTACATCGATACGCTGAACCAGTTTTTCGATGCCATCGCTGCGCCTTTCAATCGCAAAGGCGGGCAGATCATGAGTTTCCTGGGTGATGGCTTCATCGCCGTCTACCCCTGCGAAAGGCATCGCTCGCAGTCCGAGATCGCCTGCCAGGCTGCTCTTGCGGCAGCGCACAAGGCCAGCGCGCGCATGATGGAGCTCAATCTGAGCAGAAAGGAGCAGGGATTGGGCGACATTAAGTTTGGTATCGGCCTGCATGTCGGCAATGTGATGTTCGGCAACGTCGGACTTACCGATCGGCTGACATTCTCTGTCTTCGGCTCGGCTGTAAACGAGGTCCAGCGTCTCCAGACCCTGACCAAGAAATATCCGCACAGCGTTCTCGCCAGCAAGGACTTCGCCAGCTATTGCGGCGACAACAGTTGGCTGACACTCGGCACGGAGGAACTGGCGGGTAGCAAGCAGAAGCTGACGGTGCTTTCACCCGATTTGTCGGGTGCTCTCGCTCTCGATGAAGACGCTGCGCCGATTCACGACCGGATATCGGACGCCGAGCAGGTCATGCTGCTTCATCGCGATGCCGCGCGGTTGTCGGCAAGCGACCGGAGAAAGCTTCAGTAACCGACACGATCCGGTCCGAAAGCCTTGGTGTGCAGCCCGGTCGCCGGTTCCGTCGCGGAATTCGATTCGAATCCAAGTTGCTCTAGGCTGGCAATACGCTAGTCTCGTTTTTTGGGTCTGCCGCCCGGCAGACTGCCAGAGTGGGGCTGGTGTGAGGATGAATTCGGGCATTGATCTGCTGCGGATCGAGGATCTTGGCATCTCTTTTGCCATAATCGGGGGACCGTTGCATGCCGTCAGGCGCGCAAATCTCCGCGTCCTGCCCGGCAAGGTTACCGCGCTTGTGGGAGAGTCCGGTTCCGGAAAATCGGTTCTCAGCCAGGCAGTGATGGGCATTTTGCCGAATACGGCCCATGTTCGCGGCCGTATCCTGTTTTCCGATCCTGAAAAGCCCGGAACGACGCAGGATATCCTGCAGATGCAGCGTGACGGAACCGAAATCCGGGCGTTGAGAGGCAGCCGCATCGGCAAAATCTTTCAGGAGCCAATGACATCGCTGTCGCCGCTGCACACGATCGGCAACCAGGTCAGCGAATCCTTGCAGATTCATACGCCTATGGCTCGGGCGGAGCGCAAGGCGCGGACCGAGGAAATGCTCGGCCTTGTCGGCTTCCCCAATCCCAAACGCGCCTATGACATGTATCCCTTTGAACTTTCGGGAGGATTGCGGCAACGCGCCATGATCGCCATGGCGCTCATCTGCCGGCCTGCTTTGTTGATCGCCGACGAGCCGACGACGGCGTTGGACGTCACCATCCAGGCGCAAATCCTGCATTTGCTGCGCGGGCTTCAGACCAAGCTGAACATGGCGATGCTGCTGATCACGCACGACCTTGGCGTGGTCGCCAATGTCGCCGACGAGGTGGTGGTCATGTACCATGGCGAGATCATGGAAATGGGGCCTGTCGAGGCGATATTCCGCCGGCCGGGCCACCCTTACCTGAAGGGCCTGATGGCAGCCGTTCCGCATTTCGACCTGAAGCCTGGTGAAAGGCTAAAGGCGCTCCGCGAGGTGCCGGTGAACGTTGGGAACCTGCTCGGCAAGCAGACTGCGCCGGCATCGAAGGGGCCGGAGGACATTCTGCTTTCGGTGAGGGATCTGACAAAGACCTTCACCACCCGCAAGTCCGGATGGTTCAGCGGGGGTCATCAAACCTCTGTTCGCGCCGTGGACGGCGTGAGCTTCGACATCAGGCGGGGTGAGTGTCTGGGTCTGGTCGGCGAAAGCGGCTGTGGCAAAACAACCGTCAGCAAGATCCTCATGCGGGCCATCACCCCCAGCGGCGGTTCTGTGATCTTCAACGGCCGCGATGGACCGACCGACGTCCTGGGCGCAGAGGGAGATGCCCTGCGCATATTGCGCGCGAAAATCCAGATGGTCTTCCAGGACCCGGTTTCGTCGCTTTCACCTCGCATGACGGTGGAGAACATCTTGAGCGAGCCGCTGGAGATCCATCAACGTGGCAATGCGGCGTCCCGACTCGCCACGGTCAAGAGCCTGATGCAGGCAATCGGGCTCGATCCGCGCTTCATAAAGCGCTATCCGCACAGTTTCTCCGGCGGGCAACGTCAGCGCATCGGCATCGCGCGTGCGTTGGCGCTAGGGCCCGAACTCCTGATCTGCGACGAGCCGGTTTCGGCGCTCGATGTCTCTGTCCAGGCGCAGATCCTGAATCTTCTGAAGGACCTGCAAAAAGAACTGGGCCTGACCTACCTGTTCATATCCCACAATCTGGCGGTGGTGGACTACATGGCAGACCGCATCGCGGTGATGTGCGGCGGGCGTATCGTCGAGCTTGCGCCGCGCGAAATTCTGCTCAGGAAACCAATCCACCCCTACACGCGCTCCCTGGTCGCCGCGGTACCTTTCCCCGATCTCGACAGGCCGATGGATTTCAAGACGCTGAAGCTCAGCGGAGCTTCCGACACCAGCGCATGGGGACCGCAATTCCGCGACGAGGGCGACGAAGATAGGCTGTCACCACTCGATCTTGGCGGTGGCCACCTCGTGCTGGCGAGACATTCGGCCGATATCAGTGAGTTACGCCATTGATGAGCCGGCGCACCGTCCTTGGTCTCATGGCTTCGGCATTTCTGCCAGGGACGTCGCGCGCCGGCGATCTGGAGCCGGAATTTCTTCGGCAACAACTGACGGTCAAGGCGCTGCCGGCACTCGCTGAGCGCCTGCCCAAGAGTCCGCGCGCGCTGAATCTCGCTGCAATGGGCCGGCTGCCCGGCCAGTATGGCGGCACGCTGCGGACAATCATCGGCAGCCAGAAAGATATCCGGATGATGACGATCTACGGGTATTCTCGCCTGGTCGGCTATGACGAAAAGCTCAACATGCAACCCGACATTCTCGAGCGTTTCGACGTGGCGGATGATCGCGTCTTCACCTTCAAGATACGGGAAGGGCACAAATGGTCTGACGGCAGCCTGCTGACGCCGGAGGATTTTCGCTATTGTTGGGAAGATGTCTGGCTGAACGACGAGCTTTCGCAAGGCGGGCTCGCCCCCGCCCTGCTGGCGGACGGCAAGCCGCCACGCTTCGAGATCGTCGATCCGTTGACGGTCCGCTACAGCTGGGATGCGCCCAATCCAGACTTCCTGCCCAAGCTCGCTGCCGCTTCGCCGCTATCGCTTGTCCTGCCGGCCGCCTATCTCAAGCAGTTCCACAAGAAATATCAGGATTCATTCCGGCTCGCCGGCCTGATGAAGGAGAACCGGACCCAGAAATGGACGCTCCTGCATATCCGCATGTCGCGGCAGTATCGCCCGGAGAACCCGGAACTGCCGACGCTCGACCCCTGGCAGAACCGGACCAAGCCGCCGGCCGAGCAATTCATCTTCGAGCGCAACCCGTTCTTTCATCGAATAGACGAGAACGGCCGGCAACTGCCCTACGTTGACCGGATCATCATGAATGTCAGCTCATCGGCGATCATCTCCGCCAAGACCGGTGCGGGCGAGAGCGACCTGCAATGCATGGGAATTGACTTCAGCGACTACTCCTTCCTGAAAGACGCGGAGAAGCGCTATCCGGTGAAGATGCACCTGTGGAAACGTACACAGGGTTCTCGGCTGGCGCTGCTGCCGAATCTGAATTGCGCCGACCAGGTGTGGCGTGGCCTTCTGCGTGACGTGCGCGTGCGCCGCGCACTTTCGCTCGCCGTGGACAGGCGCGAGATCAATATGGCCGTGTTCTATGGATTGGCGCAGGAAAGCGCCGATACGGTCTTGTCCGAGAGCCCGCTCTACCGGCCGGAATTCGCTAAAGCTTGGGTTGCCCATGATCCCGACCAGGCCAATGCACTGCTCGACGAGGTCGGGCTTCTGGCACGTGACGATGACGGCCTGCGGATACTTCCCGATGGACGCTCTGCCCAGATAATCGTGGAAACCGCCGGCGAAAGCACACTGGAAACCGACGCGCTTGAACTCATCACCGATCACTGGCGAAAGATCGGCATCGCCCTGTTCATCCGGACTTCGCAGCGCGACATCTTCCGCAGCCGCGCGCTTGGCGGCCAGATCATGATGTCGATGTGGTCGGGCATCGACAATGGCGTGCCGACCGCCGACATGAACCCGAGCCAGCTGGCCCCCACCATCGACGATCAACTGCAATGGCCGCTCTGGGGTGCTCACTACTTGTCTCACGGCAAGATGGGCGAGGCGCCCGATCTTCCTGAAGTGATCGAGTTGATGGCTTTGCTCAAGCGCTGGAACGCATCGACCGAAGCGACAGAGCGCGCCGAAATCTGGAATTCGATGCTGTCGATCTACACCGATCAGGTGTTTTCGATCGGGACCGTGAACGGAACGCATCAGCCGATTCTGGTGTCCTCACGGCTGCGCAATCTGCCTGACAAGGCGCTCTTCGGCTACGATCCGACCGCCTATTTCGGTGTCTACATGCCGGATACATTCTGGCTTGGAGAGTCCTGAGCGTGCTTCGATATATTGTCTGGCGCATTACTGTGATGGTTCCAACGCTGCTGGTGATATCAGCGCTGGTGTTCACGATCATCGAACTTCCCCCCGGCGACTATTTCGACAGCTATGTCGCCGAGCTTCGGGCGCAGGGCGAAGGGGTGGATTCCGATCGCATCGAGATGATGCGCAAGGAATATGGTTTCGACAAGCCGCCGATCATTCGCTACTTCTACTGGGTCGGCGGGATGCTGCACGGCGATTTCGGCTATTCCTTCGAATATGAGCTGCCGGTTCGCGACGTCGTCGGGGACCGAATGTGGCTGACCGTGCTGGTTTCCTTCGTCACGATCATCTTCACCTGGCTCATCGCCTTTCCGATCGGCATGTACTCCGCGACGCATCAATACAGTTGGGGCGATTACGGCCTGACCTTTTTCGGCCTCCTAGGCCTTGCCATTCCGAACTTCATGCTGGCGCTGATCCTGATGTACTTCGCCAACATCTGGTTCGGCACGTCCCTCGGCCATCTCATGGACCCGCAATATCTCAGCGAGCCGATGAGCTGGGCCAAGGCGAAGTCGATACTCGCCCATCTCTGGATCCCGGTCTTAATCATCGGCACCGGGGGCACGGCAAGCATGATCCGGCGGCTGCGCGCCAATCTGCTCGATGAGCTACACAAGCAATATGTGGTGACCGCGCGCGCCAAAGGCCTTCATCCATTCAAGGCGCTGGTCAAATATCCGCTGCGCATGGCGCTCAATTTCTTCATTTCCGACATCGGCTCCATCCTGCCGGCCATCATCTCCGGCGCCGAAATCACGGCGATCGTGCTGTCTTTGGAAACGACCGGGCCGATGCTGATCAAGGCCTTGCAAAGCCAGGACATGTATCTGGCGGGGTCGTTCCTGATGTTCCTGGCCTTCCTGACAGTCATCGGTGTCCTGATTTCCGACCTGGCGCTGGCGGTGCTTGATCCACGAATTCGTTTGCAGGGCGGCAGCACCAAATGAAGACGGATTCGCCGCTCCCCGCTCCGGGTGCTCCACTAGAACACTACGTTTCCAGCGCGCCCTTTGACCTGCAGTCGGTCGAGGCGATGACGGCGGAGCAGTCGAAGGTCTTTCAGGCGTCGCAGTTGCGGTTGATGTGGTGGAAATTCCGCATGCACCGGCTTGCCCTTGTATCCGGCATATTCCTGATAGTGCTTTATTTCGGGATATTGATCTGCGAGTTTCTGGCGCCGTACAATCTGCACACGCGCAACATGGACTATATCTATTCGCCGCCGCAGCAGGTGCACCTGTTCCACAACGGCGAGTTCGTCGGGCCGTTCGTCTATGGCCGCCAGATGACGCTGGACATGGACACGCTCAAGCGGAACTACATCGACGACCAGGGCGATGTTCAGCGGCTCCGTTTCTTCTGCAAGGGCGACAGTTACCGGTTCTGGGGCCTGATCGAAGGTGACAGGCATTTTGTCTGCGCTGCCGAAAACGGCCAGCTCTTTCTGGCCGGCACCGACAGGCTGGGGCGCGACGTGCTCTCGCGCATGATCTATGGCGCACGCATTTCACTGACAATCGGCCTCGTCGGCATCAGTTTCAGCTTCCTGCTCGGCATCGTCATCGGCGGACTGGCCGGTTATCACGGCGGTATCTTCGACCTGATCGTTCAACGGATAATCGAAGTTCTGCAATCGATTCCCAGCATTCCGCTATGGCTGGCCCTGGCGGCGATCATGCCGATAACCTGGAGTCCGATCCTGATCTATTTCGGCATCACCGTGATCCTCGGAGTGCTCGACTGGACCGGACTGGCGCGGGCCGTGCGTTCAAAGCTTCTGGCCTTGCGCGAGGAGGATTACGTTCTGGCCGCGCAATTGATGGGCGCCGGGAGCAGCCGCATCATCGGCCGGCATCTCATTCCCGGCTTCATGTCGCATCTGATCGCCACGGCGACGCTCTCCATTCCCGGCATGATCCTGGGCGAAACGGCGCTGAGCTTCCTCGGGCTCGGCCTGAGAGCGCCGATAACCAGCTGGGGCATCCTGCTCACCGAGGCGCGCAGCGTCAGCGTGATCGCATTCTATCCATGGCTGCTTTTGCCGATGCTTCCCGTCATTCTCGTCATCATGGCGTTTAACTTCCTCGGTGACGGCTTGCGGGACGCCGCAGATCCCTACAAGTGAGTTTGTTATTTTGCCGCGCGCCGTGCCGCCTATTCCACCCGGTATGATCCTTGCCGGCTGCCTGTACGGTTGTTGCAGTGTTCATGGTCCGCCTCTATATGTGCCGACACGTGATCGAGTTTGGCACTGCGCCTTCGGGATTCACCCGTGAACAGTTCTTGTCGGCGGCATTGACGATCTCTTGCTGGTTCAGGACACACAAAAGCATATGAGTCGCCTCGAGAATTTCATCAGCAGGATGACCGCACAGCGCGACATTCTCGACCAAGTCTGCGTCGAGGTGGCGAAGATGGAGGGGCTTGTATTCGAGCTCGGCCTCGGCAACGGTCGGACGTTCCACCATCTGCGAGAGCGCCTGCCCGGGCGCCGGATCGTGGTGTTCGACCGCGAAGTCGGCGCACATGCCAGCTCAATTCCCGAAGCCGAAAACCTCGTGCTCGGCGAAATACGCGAGACGGCCCGCAAGTTCATTGGCATCGAAGCCGCCCTTGTTCATGCCGACATCGGCACCGGCTATGACGATCGGGATGCAGTGACTGCGACCTGGCTTCCCGATCTGATTGCGAGCCTGCTTCGGGTCGGCGGCTTCGCGGTCAGTGGCACGCCGCTCGATCACCCGCTGCTGCAACGGCTCCCGGCGCCGACTTCAGAACCCGCCGATCGTTATTTCCTGTGCAAGCGCGTGTGAGCGGCCGAGAGCGCCTCATCTTTTCACGCAAACGCTGCTCCACCGCAATTCCAAGGGAAAGTGCTACGCGTTTTTCCCGAAAAACCGTTTACACTTTCCCTAGGATTGCTCTGGACGGCCCGATTGCTCAGGGGATTGTATACACCGCGATCTCCCGCTCGATGCCGCGCAGCGAGACTTCGTGAGGCACGGGCGTCAGAGCGTTCCTGCGCAACAGATCGGCGGTGAGATTGTCGTCGACCACCGCGCGGGTTGCGAAGATAGCCTGTGCGTTGGCCAGGTTCTGGACCCGTGAAGCAATGTTGACCGTCTGGCCGAAATAGTCCTGTCGCTCGTTCATGGACACGGCGATGCAGGGGCCGGCATGGACACCGATCTTGAGCAGCAGATCCTCGCGCCCGCTTCTGTCATTGAGCGCACGCATGGCATCACGCATCCTGAGGGCCGCAGCCATCGCGCGATCAGGCGTCGCGAATGTCGCCATCACCGCATCACCGATGGTCTTCACCACCGCGCCTGCCTCCGCCGCGACGATCTCGTGCAGAACCTGGAAATGCACGCGCACGAGATCGAAGGCTGAAAGGTCGCCCACCCGCTCGTAAAGCGCGGTCGATCCGCGCAGGTCGGTGAACAGGAAGGTGAGGCTGGTGATCTTCAGGCGCTGGTTGATGTCGAGCGTATCCGTACGATAGAGGTCGCGGAACGTCTGGTTGGTGAGCAGGCGCTTGGCGGTCAGAAAAGGCCGGCGTTTGCCCAGGAGATTATGCAATGCCTCGCCGGCGATGAAGACTGCCGGCAGCACGCGGGTGTCGGTCCTGTTTTCCAGCGAAATACGCAGCGGACCAGGTTGCATTTCCAGTGTCTGGTTCTGGACATGGTCGCGGTCGAAAGCCAACGACAGGCTTCGCCGCTCTTTTGTTGGTTCGCCCTTCGCGTCGATGAACTGCGCTGAATGGGTGACCGGCTCGAAGACGATGATGAATTCGGACGGAAGCTGTATGGGCAGAACGGCCTTTTCACCCGGCGCCAGCTCGATATCCTCCAGCGAGAACGCTTCTATGTTTTTCGCCAAACCCTCTTCCGGCAGATCGACGCCGGATCCCCAGTAAATCTGGCGAAAATATTCCACCAACGGCAGTTCGTGTGGATTGTGGGCGGCAATCCTGCGCACGCGAGGGCTGACGGTGAATGTCACCTCAACCATCTCATCGAGGGTCGGCGAATAGCCTTCGGAGCATAGCGCGCAGGTGTATTCGTCCTTCTGCAGGGTTTTCAGCGTAGCGTTGGTGTCGAGCACGCCGCCACAGCCGGGGCACAGAACATTCCATGAAATGTCGAAGATGCCTACCCGCGCCGCATGGAGGAAGGCGCTGATGGCGCGTTCCTCGTCGAGGCCATGCTTGCTGGCGAAAGCCGGCACATTGATGCGGCAAAGTTCATGATCCTTGCCTTCCGCGATGGTCCGCCGGATCGCGTCGATTGCCTGGGGATCGACATCGGTCGATTGCCGCAAAAGCGAGAACAGATCCTGAATTTCGGTCATCGTGCAGGCTCCGGAAAATGCACCCCCGAGGTGGTTGACCGGAACCGGTCTTCGTTCCGAGCGCTCCATCTTACTTCGAAACGGATCGTACGGCCATTCGAATGGAAAAGCCCGCCGACGTGTCAATTCCGTCGGGATTTTCACCGATCGCAAGCGGTACTATGGTGGGTCCATGGGGTATTCATCTTTGGGACTTTCTCCCGCGCCGACACCCGACAACCCGCCATTTCCCGCGGCCTTGCGGCTTTTCTCGGCGGGGGTCATCATCGTCCTGATTGTCGGCGCCGGCCTTTTTTTCGCGCCTGCGCTGGTCAGGCCGCGCTGGCCTTGGGCCGTCACGCCGTTCAACGCCCGCTTCCTCGGCGGCTTCTACACCGCCGAAATGGCCGTGATGGCGGCGCTGCTGGTCTGGAATCGCTGGTCGCCAGGCAGGCTAGTGCTTGTCATGGCCTTCATCTTCACCGTCATCGTTTCGGCGGCTTCGTTCATCAATCTCGGCTATTTCAACTTCGAGCGGAAAGCGCCCTGGCTCTGGTTCTTGGTCTATCTTGCTTCGGTCGCGGTATCCGGGCTGTTCCTGTTACGGGCCGGGGGCCGTCCTTCCGCAAAGGGCGTGACTTTAAACTCTGCATGGCGCGGCTATATGTCGATGGAAATGGCGATCCTTGGGCTTTATGGCGTCGGTCTGTTGCTGTTTCCCCTGACATTCGGCGGCTTTTGGCCGTGGCCGATCGACGCCTTCCACGCTCAGGTCTACAGCGCCATCTTCCTCGCCGGAGCGGGCGGCACATATCTCGTCTGGAAAAGCGCGCCGCGCGAAGAGCTGCTGGTGCTCGGTCTGGCGCAGTTTCTGGTCGGCTTGTTTGCCATCCTTGGCCTTGTCATCACCGAGGCCGTAATGCACCGGATCGACTGGACGGCGACGGGAACATTGTGCTGGCTCGCCCTTTTCGGCTGGATCGGAATCAGCGGCATCTTCAAACTCTACGCCGTCTCCCGGTACTTCAGCGCGCAATCGGCATCATAGGATGATGAGATGGCTGGATTTTCAGATGATGTCCGGTGCATCGTGCCGGGCCTATTGCCTTTGCCGGGAAAGCCATGACCAGCACGACCTCGCCATTCCCAAAGAAAATCCAGCCGCAACTCCGGGCCATTCGGCCAAGCGATGCGGAGGCGCTTTGCGCCATCTTCAACATGCCGGGCTTCCGCTGGGGCACGCTCAGGATGCCATTCGAGATGGTGGAGCAGGTAGAACGGCGTATCACCAAGTCCGGCCAGGAAACCACCTGGATCGTTGCCGAGCTGGACGGCAAGGTCGTCGGCCATGGCAGCCTTGTCGTGCAGGGTTCGCCGCGCCGTTCGCACATCGGCGAGATCAATATCGGCCTTGACGATGGCTTTGTCGGCAAGGGTATCGGCTCTGCCATACTTGGCGCGCTGCTTGACGTGGCCGACAACTGGCGCGCCCTGAAGCGAGTCGAATTGACCGTCTATGCCGACAATGAACCGGCCATCCGCCTCTACACAAGCCACGGCTTCGAGGTCGAAGGCCGGCATGTGAAGGCCGGCTTTACCGAAGGACGGTATCACGACCTTCTGAGCATGGCCCGGCTGCGGTTCTGATGACCAGGGACTTTGATCCGACCCTTAAGGCTCCGGTGGATATTCTGGCAGTGCTGTCACTGCTCTGCCCGGAAGTCGTGCGTGACATCGAGCAGAACTGGAATGCACCGGTTTCCGAATACGCCCGCCATCTGTGGCGGCCGGTGGCAAGGCCTGCTTCGGGTCCGGCGATCGCTGCCCGCTCGATCCTGCTCGATATACTGCATCAGCGCCTTGATTTGATCATGCAGCCTGAAGAGGTCGTCAAGGCCCTCGAAGAATTCGACCACAGACCGGTGATCCAGTCCGGCCTACACTGCCTGCTGCTGATGGACCGGATCACCTTCGATGCCCTCCTGTTTGCCTGGCTCGCCGCGGTCGAAAACGGGCTGTCGGCCTTCGTCGGCTTCATGGGAACGACGATGACCATGGAGACAATTGGCCGGGAGGGGCCGGGATGGCTCGATGTCGGCGACGACAAGGTCAACTTGTTTGGCATGGGGCGCCACAAACTATGCCGCAAAAGCGCCTGCGCGGCCGGCCCGGTCACCCTCAACAAGCGGGCGCTCGAAGCGGTGGGCGACGAAACGGATGCCAGCCGCTGGCTGGGCACACTGCTCGCCAGCCAGGACAAGGTGTTTGGAACCGCCGCAGATGCACTGACAGAACTCAACGAGGATCTGGTCGCCGATTGGGATCGTTCCGGCATGGCTCGGCCGGTGTTCATCGATGACCGGCTCGCGGCTTCCGTCGTGGCGCGGCATCTGGACCATGACGGCAGCCTTCTTTCCAAGCTGCTCCTTGAGCCCGCAAGGCGTCAGCGTCTCGAACGTACCCTGCAAGAGACCGAATCGGGCCCATTTGGCAGATTCCTGCCCAATGCCACGGCCTATTTCTGGGGCATTCGCGAGGAGCGCGTGCGCAAGCTCGTCCTCGAGAACGGGCACCTGATCGAGCCTGAAAGGCCGAATGGTCTTTCCATCCCGTTCGAGCGGGCGCATCTCAAGCAGGCGCTGCTGGACGGCGTGCTGCTGCCGAACTTGTTCCTGACGTTCCTTGTTCTTGCCATATTGCCTCGCGTGCGGGTCGTGGGCGGCCTGAGGCAGATCGGTTATATAGCGCTTTTCCATTCGATCCTGCTGGCCGCGCTGGATGAAACCGCGCCGGAAGAGCGCGGTCTGGCTGCCGAGTTGCAGGTTCGGGAAAATGCCTGGGGCACCCGGGTCATCGATGAAAAAATGTCGGTCCGCGAACAGGTCGCCGGCCTGCCGGCAGGGAGGCTGTTTCCTGACCTGCTCGGGCACTACCGTTCGCACACCTTTGCCGAGACGACCGACGACCTGAAACTGGTTCGTGAAAACGCCCGATGGCGCAAGATCGGCCGAGCCTTTGGCGTCTGATCCGACCGCATGCCCTCATTTGTCATTGCACTATTCCGGCCTTGCGGAGCCCGTCGATCATGAGTTCGAAATCGGCATGGTTCTTGTAAGGCAAGACTTTGCGACGGTATTCCAGCGAATAGTCAGGATTGACGCGAGCAGTTCCTGCCATGCCGCCCACGCGTGCCGAGATCGCTGACCGAGAGGTCGAGACTCGCCTTGACCTAGCGATAGGCGTCCTCGGACAGGCAATGGCGCCGGGCGCCGCGACGCCCTCCAGACGCGAGGCGAATCTTCGTCCGCGCCGGCGACCGGCTGTATCCAACCACATCTGGAGCCAGGATTGCGACTAGTCTGCGATTCTCGCTCAAGGCCCGTCTCCTCATCTCCATGATAGCAGGAAGACGGAGGGGCGAAGAGAGAACTTCGCAACGACGGCCAAGCAGCCGTCCGAATCGGCAACGCTCCGCCACCGGACCCACGGATGCCCATTTGCTGCCGCTTGCCGGTTGACGGCTATCGGTTCATCATTGTGAATACCCTGGCCGTGAAGGGCGTGGCGGATCACGAGTCATGGCCCCAAGAGCCGGATGATTGCAGGCCGAATCGACCTGAAATCTGAATCCATCTCTAGGTCAAAGAGACAGAGCAGGATGTGGTCCGAAAACCGCTTCACACTTTTCGGCATCATGCTCGGGTGAGGTTTCCATGGACTGCTCGGGCTGCGGTTTCGAGATTGAGGGCGGTTACGCCTTCTGTCCGAAGTGTGGCAGGCGCCAGCCTGTGCCATGCGCCAGCTGCGGCTACCCCTGCGCACCTGATTTCGAGTTCTGTCCGAAATGTGGGGCAAGCCTTGGTGCGTCCGCAAAAGCCGCCGAACGGTCTGTTCCGAAACCAAGCGGGACCATCGTGCCGCCTTCTCGAATCCTGTCGCTGCCTACGAACATCGAAAGCTATGGGCTGCATCCCGTCTCTGACGCCGATCGCCGGACGGTAACGGTCCTGTTCGCCGACCTTTGCGGCTTCACGACACTCAGCGAACAACTCGACCCCGAGGTGATGCAAGCTCTGCAGAACGCGCTGTTCAAGGAATTGACGGCGGCCGTGCGGAACTTTGGCGGTTTCGTCGACAAATTCATCGGCGATGCGCTGCTCGCTTTGTTCGGTGCGCCGGTGGCGCATGAAGACGACCCGGAACGTGCGCTTTGCGCCGCTCTCGACATGATCGCCCGGACGGCGCGGCTCGGTGAAGGCACCCCCCACTCCGGCTCGCCTCTGTTACTCCACATCGGCATAAACACCGGTCCGGTGGTTACTGGCGGATTGGGCATCGGGACCGCCAAATCCTATTCGGTGACCGGCGACACCGTGAATACGGCGCAGCGCCTGCAATCGCTGGCCGCACCGGGTGAGGTGCTGGTAGGCGAACTCACTCACAGGCTGACCAGGCATGCCTTTTCTTACGAGTCGCTGGGCGATGTCGTGCTTCGCGGCAAGGCCGGCAGCGTGCTCGTCCATCGACTGGATGCACCGCTTGCGGCCCCGCGTGCAGCACGTGGGCTCGAGGCGCTCGGCCTCAGCGCGCCGATGATTGGTCGCGGTGCGGAGCTTCATAGAATGTTGGCGAGCCTTGACCAGGCGTGCGACGGCTCGGCCCAACTTGTCCGCCTCGTCGGAGAAGCCGGTATCGGGAAATCGCGGCTGGTGAAGGAGTTCGTCGCCCGCGTCGGCGACGAGGATCGTTTTCGCAACGTCGCCGTGCGGCAGGCCGCGTGCTCGCCGCTGGGCGAACAATCATTTGGCGCCTTGGACGCAGTTGTGCGCAGCGCTGCGGGGATGATGCAGAACGACAATGGGGATGAAATACGGGGGAAGCTCGCAGCCTTGCTTACCGATCTCGGCCTGCAGGGCGAAGAGGCAAAGCGACTGATGCCTTTGCTTTACCATGTGCTTGGCCTTGGCGACCCCGATGCCACCTTGCAGCATGTCGAGCCCGAGCAGCTGCGGCGGCAAATTCTTTACGCAGTCCGCACAATCATCGAACGGCGGCTTGCGTTGTCGCCGCTGTTGATTGTCGTGGAAGACCTGCACTGGGCCGACGCCGTGTCACTTGAGGCACTGCGTTTCGTGATGGACAGGTTGGAACGCACACGGTTGATGTTGCTGGTCACGCATCGTCCAGCGCCGGACAACGACCAACTCGATTCAAATCGGGTCAGTCACACGGCGCTCAGGCTTCCGCCGCTCAACAATGATGACGGACGCAGTCTGCTGGCGGCGCTTTTCGGCGAGAGCTGGGTAAACTCCGCAGGAGGGCTTCTCGGCCAGATCCTCGAGCGCGCGGGCGGCAACCCGCTCTTTTTAGAGGAGATCGTTCGCGGCCTTATCGATCGCGGTGTATTGATGCGCGAGGGCCAGCGATGGCGGACTGTGGCAGGCGAAGTCGCAACCGGCATTCCCGCCACGATCCAGGCAATGTTGCTTGCTCGGGTCGACCGGTTGCCCCAAGAGGTGCGCCGGTTGGCCCAGGAAGCCGCGGTAATTGGCCCGCGCTTCGATGCCACCCTTCTGAAAACCGTTACATCCGACCCCGGCCGGCTAGAAGCCGGCTGCGAACTGCTTTGCGATGCGGAAATCATCGAGGAAGTTGCCGGATCTGGCTCGGGCTCGTCGCAAAGCTACCGCTTTACGCAAACATTGCTGCAGGACGTGATCTACCAGAATCTGCTCCTGCAACGCCGGACCGACATCCACGGACGGGTCGGTGCTGCCTTGGAGCAACTGTGCGGCGACAAGCCGGAACGGCTCGAGGATTTGGCCGTGCTCGGTCATCATTTCGCACAGAGCGCCGAGCGGGAGAGGGGCGCGCATTACCTGCAGGCGGCGGGTGATCGCGCTCGCATGATATACGCCAACGATGACGCCCTTCGTTTCTATGAGCGAGCACTGACCGCATTGGGTGCGATCGGGCAAACACCGCTCAAACTGGCAATTGCAGAGCGCATTGCCGATCTGAGCGGCCCGGCAGGCCGCCGCCAGGTCGCGCACCACCACTACGAGGCGGTGTTGCTGGCATACCGCCAGTCGGCAGATCGTGTCGCTTCGGCGCGCGTTTTGCGTAAGGTCGGTCGGCTGCTCTGGGACGTCGGCAAGCGGGACAACGCAGAATCCCGCTATGCTGAAGCGGCAGCGCTCCTCGATGGAGCGGATGCCCCGATCGAGCAGGCGCATCTCTGGCAAGAACGTGGCCGACAGGCGTTCCGGAGCGGAGATCACTCCCTCGCGGCAAAATGGGCGGACGCGGCGCTGGATTGCGTACGCACTTTGACGACGGAGCATGTTTCCGACGTAGGACGCGATGCCACTCTTGTGACCGCCGAGGCACTTAATACCAAGGCTGTTGCGCTGGCTCGCCTCGGACGAAACCGTGAAGCCGTTGGCCAGGTCGAGCGCAGCATTGAATTGGCCGAAGCCGCCGGTCTGCTGGGTGCGGCCTGCCGCGGCTACACCAATCTCGGCGTGCTTTACACGACTATCGATCCGGCAAAGGCGATGGAGGTCTGTCGGCGCGGTCTGGACGTGGCGCGCCATATTGGTGATCTGGGTTTCCAGGCCCGCCTCCTCGCCAATCTGGCGGTCGCTTGTTGTACTTTCACGGATCGCTGTCCAACGGAGGGCGTGCCTGCCGCCGAGAAGGCTATCGAGATCGACCGGGCGCTCGACCAGCGCGAGCACCTGCCGGTGCCGTTGATCGTGCTTGGGCAGATCCACCAGTGCAATGGCCGTCCTGAACTGGCGGTTGGCCTGTTCCACGAAGCACTGGACGTCGCCCGCGAAATGGGCGAGCCCCAACTGCTCTTTCCGTGCTATGATGGTCTCGCAACGCTTAATCTGGACCTCGACAATCTGGCCGAGGCCGAACGCTACTTTTCCCTGGCGCAGGGTATATGCGCCCAGCACGGGCTCGACCCGGAAGCGCTTGTGGTGCTGCCTTTTCTCGACTAGCCGGGGTTAGGGGTTGGAATGTCCGCGCCTAGTGACTTGGTACCGCTTCAACCGGGCGACCGTGCGCCGAACCTGGTGCTTGACGCCATTACCCAGGAAGGCAAGATCGCCCTCGATGACTTTCGCGGGCAAAAACCAGTGCTGGTCGGCCTGTTTCGAGGTCTGCATTGTGCCTTCTGCCGGCGCCACATCGCCGCCCAGGCGCGGCTTGATCCGGAGCTGCGCGAAAGGGGCGTGGAGAGCCTGACGGTGGTCAACACGCCGATCGAACGAGCGCGTCTCTATTTCCGCTACCACCCGATGCCGAACCTGCTTGCGGCCTCCGACCCTGAACGCGCTTCACATCGTGCTTTTGGACTACCCAATCTCGAATTCACCCAAAACGAGACGAACTGGCCGTACAAGGTCTCGATGGCAGCAGCGAAGGATATGCGGGTCGACATACCAGGCGAGTTGCCCGGTCCCATGGATCCTTTTGCAGCGAGCGAAATCCTCGATAGGAAGGACCCTTACGAAGTGACCGAAGCCGACGAACAGATGATCGCAACAGGACACGGACAATTGGTCGGTCAATTCCTGCTGGACAGGCAGGGAATTGTCCGCTGGAGTTTCACGGAGGTTCCGGAGGGGGGGCGATACATGTTTGGGGCGCCCAACCCGAAGGAACTGATGTCAGCTGTGTCGCAAGTCGCCCAATGAGGTCCCGTTTGATCAAATCTTCACGTTAATAATTTGCGGCTTGAGATGCAGTGCGCTCCAGCGTTGGCAAGCGACAATCAGGCTGGGAGCCGCCACATTCGTACACGACCTGCACCACGCAATTCCGTTTCCTCAAGTGGATCGCAAGCAAATTTTGGTCCCAGCAGTTGGCGCGTTGCATCGGAAATACGGATTTCACTGGGCTCCGCGGACGTTTGAATACGCGAGGCGAGATTAACGGTCTCGCCCCACAAGTCATAGGCGAACCGTCTTTTGCCTATGACGCCAGCGACGATCGGTCCCGAGTGAATTCCAATTCTCAGTCTTATCGGTTCTCCTGCGAAGCTCTCGCGTTTGACCGCCTTGCGCAGTTCAACTGCGTAGTGCGCGAGGGCTTGTGCATGATCGGATCGCGCGGTGGGCAGGCCCGCGACCACCATCACACAATCGCCGATTGTCTTGATCTTTTCGCAGCCGTGTCGTTCCGAGAGCCGATCCGCCGCCTTGAAGAAGTAATTCAAGATAGCGAGCGTCGTCACCGCTCCGACGCTGCGCGCTCTTTCCGTAAAACCGACGATGTCGGCAAAAAGCACACTCACCTCTGCGTGGTTGTCTGCAATTTTCTTGTGCGCTTTCAACCGCTCCGCGATCGACGCCGGAAGAATGTTGAGGAGCAGGGCTTCCGCGCGCTGGTATTCACGCGACAATCCCTCCTGACTCTTCCTCAACGCCTCATTGGCCGAATGTAACTTCTCGTTGAGTTGGCGCTCCCTCTCTTGCAGAAGAGTCATTTCATAAGCCTTCTGTTGAAGCCGCTGCTTGTTGTCGCGTTCGGCAGTGGCATCAAGAAAGAGCAGCCACACGCGGTCATCATCAGCAAAAAGATGAAGGTCCGCGACACGCCCGCTGGGCAGTTCGACCATAGGCATATGAAATGGAAGCTCCGGGCAAGGCAGCAAACCTTCCATGAATTCAAGCTGATCGGCAACAGGCTTACCGATGCGAAGGGATGAGAGCCCGTAATGTTCAACGTTACCGCCCTTCGCCGCTGTCCGCAGCTGGGCGTCAATTTTCACATACGCAATAGCACGCTCGTTGTAGAAGAAATCGTAAATCCAGTTTCCGATCTCTCTTGGCAATCTTTGCATGGTCTATTTGGTGACCATCGAAGCGAGTTTAAGAAACGCATCATCGACATGCTCACCCGAGAGCGCACTTGTCAGATAGACTTGCCATCCGCGTTGCCTCAGTTCGTCGATTTCTCTATCTGGTATTACCCACCGATCGGCCAGATCTGATTTGTTGAAAAGCAGTACGAACGGCATAACACCGAATTCAGCCTCGACCCGCTCGCGCAGCGTGAGCGCGGCGGTAAGGGTAGCGGCGCGGGTTCCATCGACGACAAGCACGAGGCCTGTCGCACCTCGCACATGGCTGACGCGGAATGAGCCGATATCATCTTCGCCGGCCAAATCCCATAAAATCAGATCCACTGTTTTGTCCGGGAGTGCGACACTCTTTTTGTCGATTTTCACTCCCACCGTGGTCAAGTAGGTTTCTGAAAAGATGCTTTTCACAAACCTGCGGACCAAGCTCGTTTTTCCGACAGAGAACCCGCCCAGCATACAGATCTTTTTTTGCAACATCTTGGGCTCCGACCTAGTCCAGGTTTACCGTAACGGAAACCCGGCGATTGGTGGAGCTACCAGCCTGACTATTTTCAGGCACCGCCGGTTCAAAGGTGCCCGCGCCCCGAACCAGCAGCAGTTCCGGGGCGACGCCGCGCTTGTTGAGAAGCGCACGAACTGTCTCGGCACGGGCGGCGCTGATCGACGCGTTGGCCGTCTCACGGCCCGTGGTGTCCGAATGGCCGGTCAACATGAACCGCGCAGTTACGCCTGACTTGCGGGCACTTTGGGCGAATTCCTTTATTTGATTCGCCAATCTGTCGAGAACCGGCGTCTGCTCTGGTCCCGGCACAACTTTGCCGGAAGAGAAGAAAATATCGGTCGTCTGGATGGCCTCTCTCAAATGATTGAGCTCTGCAAGGTCCAGTTCACGCAGCTGCGAGACATCCAGAACCACTCCGTCCGCCGAAAGTTGTTCAGCGGCGGCCTGCGCCCGGTTGATCCAGGCGGCAGGAGCCTCGCCCACGACAACGATGCGACCCTGGATGATCGAAAGTCGGACCGATTTCGGCGGCGTCAGCGACGCCGTCAGCCGCTTCACCACAAACTTCGGATCAAGGCTCTGGTAGAATTGCCACTGTGAATGAACGCGGGCAGGATCGACCTCCGTTCCGGACAGCAGAGCTTGCGGGTCGGCGGCAAGCGGGTCTCGCAGGCCGGAAATATAGAAATGTCCACCCCTGGCCGATTGTTGGGCGACGACAATTCCCGGTTGGGCCTCAAGTCGCGACACATAATACTGCCAGTGCTCCGCCGCGCGTGCTTCGGGGCTCACATCACGAACCTCGGAAATGTCGAATTCCGGTCCGCCTGCCGAAAGCTGCCGAGCCGCTGCGCGCGCCCGATCTATCCAGGTGTCGGGAGCCTCGCCCTCGGCAATAATGCGATTATTGACGATCGAAAGTCGTACTGTATCCGGCGGATACAGCGACGCCGTCAGCCGTTTCAACACGAACTCCGGCTCAAGGCTCTGATAGAATTGCCACTGTGAATGGACCCGGGCGGGATCGACCTGCGTTCCAGACAACAGCGACTGCGGGTCGTCGGCAAGCGGGTCTCTCAGGCCGGCAATATAGAATTGGCCGTCGCGTATTTTTTGTTGTGCAACGATGATGCCCGGCTGGGCCTCCAGTCGCGACACGTAGGCCTGCCAGCGCTTCGCCTCGAGTACTTCGGGGCTTACGTCACGAACCTTGGAGATGTCGAATTCCGGTCCGCCTGCCGAAAGCTGTCGGGCCGCTGCACGCGCCCGATCTATCCAGGTGTCGGGAGCCTCACCCTCGGCAACGATGCGCTCATTGTCGATTGATAGTCGTACTGAATCCGGCGGAGCCAGCGACGCCTTCAGCCGCTTCAGCACGAACTCCGGTTCAAGGCTCTGATAGAATTGCCACTGCGAATGAACCCGGGCGGGATCGACCTGCGTTCCAGACAACAGGGACTCTGGATCGGCGGCAAGCGGGTCTCTCAGGCCGGCAATATAGAATTGGCCGTCGCGCGCCTGTTGTTCGGCAACGATGATGCCCGGCTGGGCCTCCAGTCGCGACACGTAAGCCTGCCAGCGCGATACATAAGCTTGCCAGCGCTGCGCTGATTGCCAGGAAAGAAAGTACCAACCGCCTGCCAGACTCAAAAGCAGCAGGGCAACGGCCGCCACCAGCCACGGAAATCCCTCGTTTGATTCCTCCTGCTTGAGCTCGACGCAGGTCTGCAACTGCGCCTCTACGCTGGCCAACTGCGAACCGTCGCCGTCAAACTGCTCTAAAGCCTGTGAGGATTCCTCATGGATGCGAAGCAATACATCGCGAACTATTTCATGCAATCCCTCTGGCGGATTTCCCCGGATCACCGAAACCAGGGTCGCAAACGGTCCAACTTCTGACCAGAGACGAAGGTCGCCAAAACGAATTGTGTCCAGGCCGCTCTGCTCTTTCTCGTTAAACGAGTCCTTCACAAAATCCTGAATTGCACTAAGCATCGAAGAGATGAGTTGAGGATCTTCGCTCGTTGCATTATCGGCGGTTACATGCGCTATCAAAAGACCGGAATTACGGTGAATGAGAAAGGCATGCTCTACACGATAAACAAGAGAGTGCTTAAGAACAACTTCCGAAAAGCTTGCTCCTGTCCTCCAAGATTCAAATCTCCACTTGAGCCCATGCCAGGTAAATATATGTCTTAGAGTTTCGTTCAGCGACTGAAAGGTCTGGTCGATCTTTTCCCCGATCGACTTGCGAATTGCCGGCAGAAACACCGGGTATAATATATCCGTCAGTGTGCGCGGGCTCTTCTGGATTGACCGTTGCACAGCCCGTTCGACAGCTGGCGCAAGCGCCTCGCCGAGCTGCGCATGAGGCGCTCGCGCGGCCGCACTGGGAAGAATGTCGCCCACTGCTGCCGCAAGCTGCTCGGGTTCGTCCAGCAGATGCGTAACTCGTGAAAGCTCCGAAATTTCGCGGCTGACCAGCAACTGGCGCAGCGTTTCCATGCGAGGATCGGCGGTTGGGACTCCGTCGAAACGCGCACGATAGTCCGGATCAACGTTCCGGGCAATTTCGACCAAAAGACGAGCCAGAGCCTCGCGATCAATTTCTGTATCGTTCGAGGCTGTTCTTTGTGGAAGACTGATTGGGTCGACGGTTGACGTCAAGGTCCCATCAACTCACTTTCCAGCTACGATCCGAGTTGCCCTTGCTGCCGACGGGATCCTGATTCAGACATTTCGCAACCTCTACAAACAGGCCGGCCAAAAGATTCCGGTCGGTCTTAACGTTGCTGAGATCGGCAAACATTTTCTCAATCAGCATCTGAACGCCTTCATTCTTCTGCTTGATTTCCTCACGCAGCAAATGATCGTTTCGATTTATCCGGTCCGAAACGTCCCGCTCAAGCGCGCTCAATTGATCCGACAACGCACGCACCTGCTTTTCAAGTGCCTGGTTTTGCTCGCGAAGATTCCGGTCAATCTCCTTGTCGGCATCGGCTCGTGAGTCTTTTTCGTTCCGCAATTGCGCCGCGAGCGAATCGATCTGCTTCTTTGCATTTGACTCGTACATCTCAAGATTGCGCTTGGCTTCGGATTCGACATCCTTGAAGCGTTGCAACACCCGTTCCTCAAGCTTGGAAAAACGGCGGTCATAGTCCTGCATCTGGTTGCCGAACAGCAGATCGCGTATCTTGTCGACACCTACGGCGTCGCCGGCGCCCCCGTTTTCGCGAACCTGGGCCGCCATGAAGTTCAGCCCGCTTCCGTCTGCATTACCAATCAAATTTGCGTCCGCCTTGTTTGCGGAGGAAACGGCACTCGAAGTACTCGAAGATTCCTTGGCCATCCTTATACCCCTCTATTTGAACACCTGCCACAGTGCAGAGACCCATAAACAGATGAAGATGCCAGCAAAATCCGCGACCTGCAAGCCGGAATCTTCTTGGCGCAAGCCAATTTGGGTGCTCTTTTTACACCTCTTGGACTCGCAGAAAAAGCACCAGTGCCGCTAGGTGTTGCTCTCGCCCTCTCTGTGATAGCAACCATAGCCATTTAACCTAATTGGTTATCGGGCGAAATCTACTATGAAGGCGGGTGATACAATGGCATTATGTATATCTATTTAGACAGATTTAAGTAACAAGTTTTATTAGAAATTGCTAAAATAGCTGTTCCAGCGGACAGCATATTGCCTCTCGCTCCGCTATATACTGCCACCATCAGCTTCCGGCGCGAGCTCAACAGTAGAAGGAGAATCTTCTTTTCACACGAGGAATCGCCGATCGAGAATGCAGCCCGGAATCGCGGTGTTTCGGTCGATAGGAGAGAGCAATAGGCCCCAATAGCTGGCAGTCATTCAACCAAAGCTTCAGTGGGCTTGCATTGTTGCGTCGTCGATTGCAAAGGACGCCAGTTTGCCATAGCCAAGTGCCAGGGACCGCAGCTTGTGGTCATGGTGCCGATTTCAGGGATCGACATGAGTATGCGGCATGCTTGGTTTTGACGTGCATCTGCGACAGCCGGCGCCCGATCTCGGCGGCACGGATGAAATGCTGCGCCAGGCTACTAACGTCGCTAGCAGGACAGGAGCAAGCTCGCCCTGCAGCCAAATGGAGGCGCGACGGCTCGGAAGAGTTCACGGGAGACTGTTTGGACGCAGCATCCTCGATGACCGTTTCCTTTGGCGGGAAATCGCCGGCTATGTCTTGGGACTCTTGTACCTTCGAACCAGGCGTGGGTAAGACGGCATGGCGCATAATCCATTGGTTTCAATCGTGGTTCCTGCGCACAACGCAGAGGTAACGCTGGCGCGCGCACTCGATTGCCTCCTCGATCAGGAAATCGTGGATTGGGAGGCGATCATCGTCGACGACGCCTCCACGGACCGCACCCCCGCGATCATTGCCGGTTATGTGGAGCAAGATGCCCGATTTCGGACGTTGAGTTCTTGCGCGCATGGCCCCGCCGGCGCGCGCAATAGCGGGATTTCGGCGGCGCGCGGCCACTGGCTCATGTTTCTGGATGCACACGATTGGGTAGACGCCAGCTTCCTCGCGAAAATGCTAGCCGCACTGGAGGCCGCGCCCGATTCAGTGGCCGCCTATTGCGGCTCTCAGTGCGTGATGCCCGATGGCGAACTTATTCCGTTGAGCGTCTCGTCAGAGGTTGCGGTCCAGCCCTTTGAAACATTTGCCCGCCGGTGTGCCATCGCCACTCACGCGCTGCTGGTCGACCGGGAGACAATCGTCGAGTTAGGCGGTTTCGATGTGTCGCTGCGCACATGCGAGGACTGGGATCTGTGGCAGCGCCTCGCCCGTCTCGGCAGGAATTGGGTAATGGTCGACGAGCCGCTCGCCTTTTACCGGGCTAGCTCCAACTCGCTCACCCGCAATTCATCTCAGATGCTGGCCGACGCGGAAATCGTGATCGCCCGTGGCTTCTCTGCCGACTCCAGAGTCAAACACCCGGTGACTATCCACGCCAACGGAGCGAACTCGGCGGATGGCCGCACCGCTTCCGAAGCACTCGCGTGGTTCGCATTTTGGAACGCCGCGTCGGATTGCGGCGGCGGCTCGGGCTCGATCAACCCGCAATCCCTGCGCGCGCTTCCGGCCGGACGCAAGTGGGCGAGTGAGATCGCCAAGGTAGCCGTCAACGGCCTTGCGGTGGGAAGCCTGTCTGTGCCGGCGCAACTGGCTGCCAGGTGGAGAAGGTTCGGCGGCGCCATCACCGAGTTGATTACCGAACTCGGCAAGGTCTGGGCCAATCCCGCGGCGGCTCGCCGCATCCAGTATCAGCTTGAGCAAATGCTTCTCGACGCCGACGATCTTGGCGCGCCGCGCAGGCTGGCGCGAACACTTGGAATCCGCGTCGACGCTCGAAATCCGACCTCGACCGAACTGCCGGAAGGAATCGACCAAATCTATGCCTACCTGATGATGGATGGCCACATCGAGGCCGTCGTACAATTCGGCGTGCTCGGGACAGTGACAAGGGATCATTGGATTGAACTGATCCGGAATTTCGCACCGCAAAAAGAGGTTGGCGCCAACACTCCGAACACGCTTCCAGCCGGGGCATTGTCAGGCACAGCCGAACGCGGGCCTGATCCGGACAGCCACTTCGGCAAACTCGCGCGATTGGCCGCGCAAGCGCGGGAGTTGGTCCGGTCGAGCGCCGAACCAGCCGAGCCTTATGCCGCGCCGCGGCGTGCACGGGTCAGGCACGACGAGGATCGCACGTCGTTCTGGAATGGCTATTTCGCGACCGAGGATCCCTGGAACTACGGTTCGTCCTATGAGCAGGAAAAATATGAGCGGCAGCTCGAGATTCTGCCTGCGGGTCCCATCGGACGGGCGCTTGAGCTGGCCTGCGCGGAGGGCCACTTCACGCGGCAGCTGGCGCCGCGAGTGGGCCATCTGACCGCAACCGACATCTCCGCCATAGCCGTCGGCCGGGCCCGCGCGCGATGCAGCGATCAGCCGAATATTGAATTCGGCGTACTGGATTTCTCCGCCGACACGCTGCCGGGTAAGATGGATCTGATCTTCTGTTCGGAAGTGCTCTACTATCTGGATGATCTCGCCGAGTTGCGGCGCATTGCCAAAAAATTCGCAGAGGCGTTGGCGCCTGGCGGCAGTTTCATCAGCGCCCACGCATTCGTGCTGCGTGACAATGTTGAAAGGACGGGCTTCGACTGGAACACATTCGGGGCACAAGCGATCTCAGAGGCGCTCGCAGCGACCGAAGGTCTCGTCCTCGAGCAGTCGATCCAGACCGAGCTCTATCGCATAGACCGCTTCCGCCGCCTGTCACCGGACGATGTGGTGACGGAACCGAGGATTGATCATGCGCCGATCCGCGCGCCTATCGGGCTCGGGGTCGCCCGAAATATCGTCTGGGGCGGTGCGCGGGCCTTGCGCCGCGACGTCGCGCGCAGCGAGCGGCGGCCACGTATCCCTGTACTCATGTACCACAGCGTCGCCGAAGAAGGTCCGGCCGCCCTCGCCCGTTTTCGGCTAACGCCCGCCGCATTCGCCAGCCAGATGGCATGGCTGCGCGCCAATGGCTTTCACGCGACCACGTCCGAGCAACTGGAACGGTCCATCGCCGACCGTCAGCCTTTCGCTGGCCGCCCAGTGCTCATCACCTTCGATGACGGCTTCCAGAATTTTGCCGACCATGCCTGGCCAACCTTGCGCGCGAACGACCTGACCGCGGAAGTGTTCCTGGTGACTGACCTGGTGGGTGAAAGCGCGCAGTGGGATTCCGAAAACGGTCCGCCGACGCAGCTTATGGATGCCAGGACGGTGCGGCGGCTCGCCGCCGAAGGTGCGTTCTTCGGAAGCCATCTCGCGACGCATCGCGCGATCGATGGTCTGTCGAGTTCTGACTTGGCCGCCGAACTGCTGCGCTCTCGTATGTTCATCGAACATTGGACCGGTCGGCCAACCTCGGCGTTCGCGGCACCCTTCTCTGTCACCGACCGACGGCTCGGCAGACTGGCCAAGGAGTCCGGCTATCGGATCGGCTTCGGCAGCAGACACGGGCCGGCGGACCTTAATTGCGATCCCATCGACCTTCCACGCATCGAGATTCGCGGGGATCGCTCGCTCGACGACTTTGTCGCCACCGTCGAGGCCATGCTCGATTAAACGGTGAATTTGTCACGGTCATCGGTCCCGCTCACGTGCGCAAGATCGACGAAACGCTCCGCACTCCCCAGACTGCCGCGATCGCTCGATGTCACCCCGAGATCGGAATGACCTGCCCCGGCGGCTGAGTAAACACTGCCAAAATACCCGGCGCATCAGCATATTCAAGCGTGGCATGCGTGGCACCTATCAGCCCTGCGCAGAAAGCATCTGCAACGCTACCTCTCCGAATATGGCTTCCGCCATAATTCACGCGCAGCCCCTGGCATGAACGACGATGCGTGGGCCGGTCGCAGCCTTGATGGTATCGTCGGCAAACGCTCGGGTTACTTCATACGGAAGCGACGCCGCTTAAGCCGACCCAGTGCAGGCTAACTGTATTCGGTAGCCGCTTTTCCCGAGCAGATGGATTTCAGATTACGAGCAAATAAGTAAACGTCTCCGAAATAGTTCGGATACATTTCAGCAAGCTTTTCTTCCTTATCCACCTCGACCAAGACAGTCTTCACCTCACTGCCCCTTAGCTCGATTTTTTGCTCGATCTCTTTCAATTTTCGCGCGCCCGTTATAATTGACCTGAAATGATCGACAGTCAGTTTATTATCTTTCCCATATTGAAGCAAATAGTATCGCGTTTTTTCCGCTTGCCGTATAAAATTTTCTGGGAATCTGGTAGTATTCTTGATTTTTTTTAGTATGCCTATCGCATCTATACGCTTGTTGAGATCCCGCAATTCTCGAACCCGGTCATTGTGATCCGGAACACTTACATGAACGGGGCACTGCTCAACGCGCGCGAATTCCGCCGACATAAGCTGGAAAAGGCGAAGCCAATCTTGGTCGCCCTCTCCGTGCTTCAAATCCTGGCCCCGGAATAGCCCGACAGCCTCAACCGCAGTTGCCCATGAGTGCTGAAGCTTGGTACGAACTTGCAACTCGATGCGTCGTCCGTCGAAAGCCTCGGTGTCGGCATCTCGGGATCGGTATTTGAAAACAATATGGTGACTTCGATACCCGTCCGGCTTCGGCTCATCGATATAGTTAAACTCCCTAGAGTGGATCTCATGGGGGAACTTGTCTCGCATCGATGCGAGAAGCGAGCGAACACCTTTGATATCGGCCATGATCGCTCGGCAACCGCCGATGTCGTTCATGGTGTCCAAATTGGTGGTGGACTCTCGAAGCTTCCGACGAATGGATGCCATGCGCTTTGGTCGGGATGCCATGTCGCCCTCCAGTCGCAGGGCTCTTATGTGATGACGGACAGAGAACCGAACGCTGCGCATCGGCAGAAAGTGCGAGTCGCGCCAGCTATTGGCGATTGAAAAGATTTCGAGTGCGTCCACATACTGGCCGACAGTGATGTCTCGTCCGAACTGAATAGGTTTTGCCAGCCGGTCGCCTGCCTTGCGAACGGCTTTCATGCTGTAGGCAAGGCGCGGGTACTCAGTCATTGGAGCCAAGAAGTCATGGTGGCCCGCCTCATTCTGGACTGGCGGGGCTATCGCAGGGGAATCAGATCCCAAGAGTCATATCCGTTTGGGTAAGCGAAGTACCATAGCGCGCGACATCGGATCTCCGCGAGCGAGATACCGTCTCGGCCGTATCTGCCTAGATCGCGCCCCTGGACATGACGCGGACGTACATGCCGCCACGCTCAGGCGGCTTTCCACTACAGCCATCGCCGCCGCCGACACCGAACCATCGCCACCGCACACGACCACAAGGTCGGCCATTTGGCGCAGGCGAACTATGTCACTGGCAATCTCCGGCAAGACCTCGACCGGGGCGGATTTCAGATCGTCCTTCGGCGCGGCGCTTTGATGCTCCGGAACGTCGCCGGCGTCCCGCTGGAGCCTGCGACAGAAGATGCGCTCAAGCCCATTGCCGGAGAGATTTTAATCGGCAGGGCCAGATCGGCCTGGCTCCTGTAAAATCTGGAGCCGGGTCGCGATTGGCCGGAACCAAACAGAACAGCCGTAATTATCAGCCGAAGGGACCGCAACCGCATAGGAAGCGGAACGATGGCTGAATTCTTGATCTCGAACTTGGCAGTTCAAGGTTGCGCGTCAAACGCGCCGAGAAATCGTTGAAGCGCGCAAAGGAAGAAACGGACAGGAAAAATGGCGTGGTGAATATCGCCCTGTGCTGCAGGATCCGGGCAGCTCAACAGCGCGTGACGGAGGCCCCGGGAGCGCCAGAACAATATCTATACGTGGGCGGCCTCCAAATCACCCCGAATGGACATGAAATGGCGAGGAGTTGCCGTCATGACAATACTGTTTGAGCCGCTGGACTCGGATTACCACAAGCGCAGCGTGCTTTATCACGCCACGCGGTTGTCGATGCTCCACGATCGAATGCTGCTGCGCTTCAACAAGGTTGACGAAGCGGCCGACAAGGTTGAAGCTGCAGCGGCCGTGCTGGTCGATGTCACCCACGGCTCTGCCGTCGATGCGTTCCAAGACGCGGTGTTCCGGAATTCGTCGGCAGATTTCCTTCAGATGGAAACAAGCCAGACCCTTGGGCTCTGAACTGCGAGGAATGACGCCAGTGTTTCGGCAGCTAGGGCCGCCTGCGCCCTGCGAGACGGTGGTGCAACCGTCCACCCGGAGCGGCCCCCGTTGTGGTTTGAGTGCGCCGTCGAAAACAGTCTCAAGTTCCCCACCGACGGCCTGACGGACGCGTCGGGCCCCCCCCCGCATTTACTCTTTGGTAACCCTCCTGAGCTTGGAGAGAAAACCTATCGGCTCCTTTTGCCTTCCATCGTGTTAGGGCTTGGAACAAACCAACGGAGCTGTGAGTAAAATGGCCACCGTAACCAATGCCAAGGGTGTTCCGCTCCCCTATAGCGGGTCCTCCGCAAAGTGGTACTCGGCAACGAATTCGGGCCCGGCCCTCTACGGCAGCATCTATAACGATTCGCTGTATGGCGACGGCAGCGTCAGCGTCACGATGTATGGCGGCAAGGGCGACGATATTTACTACCTGTACTCCGCGAAAAACAAAGCGGTGGAGCTGCCCAACGAGGGGATCGATACGATCTCGACCTGGATGAGCTACAGGCTGCCGGCGAATTTTGAGAATCTGACGGTCACGGGCGATAAACAATATGCCTTCGGAAACGCTCTGAACAATATCATCGTCGGCGGTTCCGGCCAGCAGACGCTCGACGGCTTGAAAGGCGACGATGTTCTCAAGGGTGGCTCCGGCGCTGACATTTTTGTCGTCAAACCGGGCAATGGCAGCGACCTCATTCTCGACTTCGGCGCCGACGATATTGTGCGCGTCGGAGGCTACGGCTTCACCTCCTTCGACCAGGTGCACGCCAACATGGTGCAGTCGGGATCGAACGTCCGACTCACCCTGTCGCCAACCGAGTTTCTCGTCTTCGCCAACAAGACCATCGACCAGTTCAGCGCCAACCAGTTCGATCTCGCCCTGGACAAGTCGCATCTGACGCTCACCTTCTCGGACGAGTTCAATACTTTGAACCTGCACAGCGGTTCTAGCGGGACCTGGGACACGAACTTCTGGTGGGGTGCTCCGAACGGCAGCTCGCTCGCCACCAACAGCGAGCTTCAGTGGTATATCGACACCAGCTACGCCCCCACGAGTTCGGTCAACCCGTTCAGCGTCCAGGACGGTGTTCTCACCATTACGGCCGCCCGGGCTCCCGACGCGATCAAGCCCTACATAAACAACTATGATTACACGTCAGGTCTGTTGACGACCTACCATTCCTTCGCACAGACCTACGGCTATTTCGAAATTCGAGCCGACATGCCCGAAAAGCAGGGTGCATGGCCGGCCTTCTGGCTTCTTCCGGCGGATGGCTCCTGGCCGCCGGAACTAGACGCAGTGGAGATGGTCGGCCAGGATCCCAACAAGCTCACCCTGACCAGCCACTCGAACGCGACGGGGTCGCATACGAAAGTGACATCGACCGTATATGCAGCGGATACCGAAGGGTTCCACAAATATGGGGTGCTTTGGACCCCGAGCGAGCTGGTCTGGTATTTCGACGATGTCGAAGTTGCCCGCGCACCAACGCCTGCCGACATGCACAAGCCAATGTACATGCTGGTCAACCAGGCTGTCGGCGGCATGGCGGGAGCGCCCGCCGACGGGCTTGCCACCCCTTCTGAAATGCACGTCGACTATGTCCATGCCTACGCGCTGAATGATTGGTTCATCTAGGTGCCATGCCGGAAGATGGAGTGAAACCGACACCCTTCGCCAACCGGTCTTGGACGCGTTCATTGCCGCTTGCGCCCGCGCTGGACCCGAGGTGAAGGAAGATGTCTCACATCCATTCATCTGAGCCGCCGCGAACGACGCTCCCGGCGGTATTCGCTTCCTTTCGCCGGGCATTCGCCGGCATCGCCTTGATGAGCGGGGTCGTCAACGTCCTGGCGCTGACCGGCTCGTTCTTCATGCTGCAGGTCTACGATCGCGTCATTCCCGGCCGCAGCGTGCCGACGTTGGTCGGCCTTTGCGTGTTTGCGGGCACGCTGTTCGTCTTTCAGGGCGTCCTCGAACTGATCCGATCGCGGCTGCTGGTGCGTATCGGCATCGCGCTCGATGCGCGGCTCAGCGGGCAGGTCTACACCGCACTGATGCGTCTGCCGTTGCGCACGAAGCTCACCGGCGATGGCTTGCAATCATTGCGGGACCTCGATCAGGTCCGGTCGTTCCTGTCGAGCGCTGGGCCGACCGCCCTGTTCGACCTGCCTTGGATGCCGCTTTACCTCGCAATCTGTTTCCTGTTCCATTTCTGGATCGGCATTACCGCGCTGCTCGGCGCCGTCATTCTGTTTGGCCTGACCTTGCTTGCGGAGGTGCGCACCAGGCAGCCCGCGAAACGTGCCAACACGCAGGCCGCTGCGCGCAACACGCTGGCGGAGGCGACGCGCCGCAATGTCGAGGTGCTTCAGGCAATGGGTTTTGGCCCACGCATCGCCGAGCGCTGGTCAGGCATCAACGCCGACTATCTCAGCACCAATGCCAAGGCGAGCGATTTGGCGGGGACGCTCGGAACGACATCGAAAGTCGTGCGCATGATGCTTCAATCCGGCATCCTGGCGATCGGCGCCTGGCTCGTCATCCATCAGGAGGCGACGGGCGGCATCATGATCGCCAGTTCGATCATGATGAGCCGGGCGCTGGCACCGATCGAACTCGCGATCGCGCATTGGAAGAGCTTCGTCAGCGCCCGACAGGCCTGGGCGCGCCTGACTCAGCTTCTGGGGCTGCTGCCCCAGGCAGCAACAAGTGTCTCGCTTCCGCCACCGTCGTTTCGCCTCTCGGTAGAGGGCATCAGTGTGGCGCCGCCGGGCGAGCGTCGCCTTGTCGTTCAGGATGCGGGCTTCGTGCTGCAGAAGGGCGCCGGCCTCGGCATCATCGGTCCGAGCGCTTCGGGAAAATCCTCGCTCGTCAGAGCGATCGCCGGTGTCTGGCTGCCAGTGCGCGGTACCGTCAGGCTCGACGGTGCGACGCTCGACCAGTGGTCGTCGGAAGAACTCGGCAAGCATGTCGGTTATCTGCCGCAGGATGTCGAGTTGTTCGATGGCACCATTGCCGAGAACATAGCTCGCTTCGAACCCCAGCCCCCCTCGGACAAGATACTGGCCGCCGCGCGCGCCGCCGGTGTTCATGATCTGGTGGTTCACCTGCCTGAAGGTTATGAAACGCGTATCGGCGAGGCCGGGTCGGCGCTTTCGGCGGGCCAGCGACAGAGGGTCGCCTTGGCGCGTGCTCTCTATGGCGATCCGTTTCTTGTCATACTCGACGAGCCGAATTCCAATCTCGATGCCGACGGCGAAGCCGCCTTGACGGCGGCGATCCAGGGCGTGCGCGACAGAGGCGGCATGGCCATCGTGGTGGCGCATCGCCCGAGTGCATTGCAAAGCCTTGACCAGATCCTTGTCATGACGAACGGCAGTATTCAGGCCTTTGGCCCGAAGAATGAGATCATGACCAAGGTGACCCGCCCCATCAGTGTTCCGTTAAAAGTTGTCTCAAGTCCTGAAGAGGCGGCGCTCTGATGGCGGAGAGAGCGACATCGGTGATCGACCGGACCATTCGACGTTATCTGCTCGGCGGCGTTGCGACCTCCATCCTTCTGGTCGGTGGAGCGGGCAGCCTTGCAGCGGTGACCGACCTCTCCGGCGCAGTCATTGCCTCGGGAAAGCTGGTTGTCGATTCCAGCGTCAAAAAGGTGCAGCATCCAACCGGCGGCGTGGTCGGCCAGATCTTCGTGCGCGAAGGCGATGCCGTGCAAGCGGGACAGGTTTTGATTCATCTCGATGAAACCGTCACCCGCGCCAATCTGGCCATTGTCACCAAGAGCGCGGATGAACTCGATGCCCGCCTGGCACGTCTCAAGGCCGAGCGCGACGGTGCGGACGCCATCGGTTTTCCGCCGTCGCTGATGTCTCGGCGGGACGATCCGGATGTCAGCGGCACAATGGCCGGAGAGCAGTCGCTCTTCGAGTTGCGCCGGCAGGCACGCGCTGGCCAGAAGGCGCAGTTGGCGGAACGTATCTCCCAGCTCGCCGAAGAAGTCTCCGGCCTGACCGAGCAAAAGGACGCCAAGAGCCAGGAAATCAAGCTGATCGGAACCGAGCTCGCGGGCATGCGCACACTATGGCAGCGCAAGCTGGTCTCGATCGATCGCATCACCGCTCTCGAGCGCGAGGCCGTGCGGCTGGAGGCTGAACATGGGCAGCTGACCGCCGCGATAGCGCAGTCGAAAGGCCACACATCGGAAATCCGCCTGCAAATCATCCAGATCGATCAGGATCTGCGCAGCGAAGTCGCCACCGAACTGCGTGAGGTCCAGGCAAAACTCTCGGAACTCGTCGAACGCAAGGTATCGGCCGAAGACCAGCTCAAGCGCATCGACATTCGCAGCCCGCAGGCCGGCGTCGTCCTCCAGCTTGCCGTACATACGATTGGGGGTGTCATCACTGCGGGCGAACCGGTCATGCTCATCGTGCCGGTCGCGGACCAACTGACCGTCGAAGCCCGTGTCGCCCCACAGGACATCGATCAGCTGAAACAGCGGCAGGAGGCGACGCTGCGGCTTTCGGCCTTCAATCAGCGCACAACGCCTGAACTCAACGGAACCGTCAGCAAGATCTCCGCCGATCTCAGCACCGACGAGCGCACCGGCGCCGGATATTACACCGTGCATATCGTTTTGCCGCGCACGGAACTTGCCAGACTCAAAAGACTGACCCTGGCGCCCGGCATGCCGGTCGAGGTGTTCTTCTCGACCAGCAGCCGCACGATGCTGTCCTATCTCGTCAAGCCCTTGGCCGATCAGATCCAGCGAGCATTCCGGGAGGAGTGAAACGCGCCCGGGCTGCAACGACCGGCCGCTCCCCGTCTCGAGCTCTTCATTGGGCCTGCCGCCTGCGTGATGCTGCCGGCGGGCTCGGGTGTCACAACCGAAATCGATGACCACGACAATCCCTTTTCGAACCGACGTGAGGAACATGCATCCGCAAGCGAAGTTCGGAATTTGCTTGGTGTGAGAACACTCCCTCCCTCAAGTCCAAGCTCTGGTGCAGGGCCCGTCGCTGTGACCTCAGCGGCGGGCCTAACTGCAAAAGCCGGCAAGCGTTAAATCTTTCATAAGGCTGGAACCTGTTTCTGAAATCGAAGTTGGGTTTGCAGCTTGGCTTCCAACCCCGGGCCAGGTCTCAAAAGCAAGGCCCGCCGCTGTAGTTGTGTCCTCAGCGGCGGGCCCCTTTCGTTTACCGCCCAACCCTACATAAGGATTGGCTGAAGTAACGGAACATCCAATGAACGCAACGGGAGCGAAGCGCAT